>JAYZXK010000305.1:0-4866 GCA_036141415.1 Pseudomonadota bacterium | reverse complement strand
CGCTGGGTTGAATACCGTTATGGGGGAAAAAATCCAGCAAGCGTAAAATCGCTGATGAAATCAGGTGAATGCTGGTGGACTCCAACGGCTCAAGAAAACCCGACGACAGCCCAATGGCAACACAGTTTTTATGCCATTGTTTGCGCCGCTTGCCGGTTCTGAATGAAATTATTTTCGGCTCAGTGAGTGGCTCGGCTTGCAGGCTGGCTAGTAATTGATCTTCGGCGTCAGCATGGCTAATGGCATTGCTGGCAAATACAACCCCATTACCTTGCCGGCCAGTCAGTGGAATTCGCCATTGCCAGCCGTAGGGTTGTGCGGTTGAACGGGTAAATGGTAACGGCGGATGACTATGCTCAGATTGCACGGCAATAGCGCGATCGCAGGGGAGCCAGTGCGACCAGTCCTCATAACCGGTATGCAGCGCCTGCTCAATCAGGCGTCCGCGAAACCCGGTGCAATCGATAAACAGATCACCGTGCACGGTTTCACCCTGGCTGAGTGTGAGAGAGTCTATGTTGCCGGTGGCCGGGTTGAGCACCACATCGCTAATAATGCCTTCGATACGTGTTACGCCACGCTGTTCACTGAAACGGCGCAGGTAGCGTGCATAGTTACCTGCATCCAGGTGGTAGGCATAATTCAGGTTTTTGGGTTGGGTATGGGCAAAACGCTCAGCCTTAGCAGCCTGGTGTTCGGGGCAATAATCACCGTAATCATAATGGATACCTAATTGCCTGCCCCGCAGCCAGAAATGCTGAAACCCGCAGGCCCAGCAATCCTGCCCGGTATGGCCAAAGGCATGGAGGTACTTATGTTCAGCGTGACGCCAGTTGACAAATTCGATACCGAGCTTAAAAGTAGCCTGGGTAGCGGCCATAAATTCGCGTTCATCAATACCAAGCAGACGGTGGAAGTATTGCAGCGTGGGAATAGTCGCTTCGCCTACCCCCACCGTACCTATAGTGTCGGATTCTACCAGCGTAATGTTTAGTTGTTTGCCCAGCGTATGGCTTAGCGCCGCGGCGGTCATCCAGCCGGCAGTGCCGCCACCGGCAATGACAATGCGTTGTACTCTATCGGCAATGTTTGTCATCGGTTTAACGCCTGAAGTAGCAGACTGCGCAGACGCCGGGCATTTTCTTCGCCGGGCTGGCCGAGTATGCCTCTGGCCTCTTCGGGAATATGGTCGTGTTGCGTGCCATGCTGATTAAAAATGTAATGGTTGAACATATCCTGCCAGATTTGCTTTTCCGCTAGCGGCAGTCCGGCAATGCTTAGCAGGGCATGTTGCAGGGCATTGATGGGCGCATCCATGTAATCCGGCGTGGTGCGCCACCAGTAGTTGATCAGCAGATTAAACGGCGCAAGCGCTTCAACCTCGTGCCACCACATGCTGGGGATAAACAATGCATCGCCCGCCTCCAACTCAGCAATCTGCATGTGGGCCATTGCCTGACGAAAGCGCGGAAAGCGTTGTTCATCAATATCGTGCAAATCTACCAGACTGACCGGCTGGCCGGAGGGGGTATTATCGAGCGGGCCGATATAAAGATTAGGCGTCTGATCTGGCGGAAACAGCGTAAAGCGACGCCGACCTGCTACGCAGCACGCGATGTTCAGGGGCAGGTCCTGATGGATGGCTACGCGGGTCTTATTACCTACCCATAAGCCGTTTCGCGGTTGCGCGTGGGGTACAGGTACCTTGGGGTTTTGAGTTTCAAAGCCAGGCAGGTACTGCTGTAAATGAGTGCCACCGATAAAAATAGACGGTGGCGAAGACATCAATAGCGTATCAAGTAACTTTCGCAGTATTAAGCCCAGATCGGCGGCAACTTTCTCAAAATTAAAGCCACTCATATCGTTATTGTAAAAAAAGCGCCCGTTAATGTCGGGGGCGCCGAAGAAGAAGCCCAGCGGCTCGCCGGTGTAGAATTTAAGTAAATGCTGACACAGGTCGTCTGCACTTTGTTTACCGCAATGTACCGCCTGCCAGTGGTTGATATAGCCACTGAGCTTTACTGGTTGCTGGCTGGTTAGCAGCCAGTCGGGGAGTTTACTGCCGGGCGTTAAGGTAATGCTTTGGCAGTGACGGCCTGAATCAACTGCCGGCACCGACTTGTGCCCTCTTGCGTTCAATTAAATCTGTAAAGTTAGCCTGGCTGGCAAGTACAAAATGGATCAGCTGTAACATGCCGCTATGATGCAAGCGCAGTACCGCGTTATCGTCTAATTCGCGCAATTTATCTTCGTTGATGGTGTAGTAACCGGCAAGACGGTGTTTTTCGGTGCCATCCAGGCTGATATCTAAAAAGAAACTCTCCAACAAGTCATGCTCAATCAGAGCCTGGTGGAAAGCCGTGGTTTCTGCTTCCCGCTCTCGAATGGCGTTTAATATATTGGTAACTTGTTGTAAATACTCGCTGTGTCCACCGTGAGGTAAGAACAGTGGTTCTCCTTCAACCTCACTGACCTTGGGGCTGTCCAGATCAACCAGCAGTACTGGTTGCGATTCGCCCTGTTCATTCGGGCCGCGCATGCCAATCAAAAATGGCTGGCGCTCGATCATCAATGGCACGTAGCTGGCATCCCAACCGGCCTCGGTGAGATACAGGTTTTCGTTTTGTTGCAGGCCGAGCAGTGCCACGGCATGAAAGGTTTGTTTTTGCTCATCCTTATAAAACACGATGGGGTATTCGTGCTGCAAACGACGAAACTCAAAAGGCAACGCCAGGGTGATCATTAACGATTCATTAAGCGCCGGCGTGTGCTGGCGAACTATGCGTAAATCTTTGTGGGCAATATTATTCAGAGCGACCGGGTTAGCCATATCTGCTCCTTGTTGTTATTGATAAGACACTATAACGAAAAAACCACACCAGGAGTAAGACGCGTAAAAAGCATAAAACGCGAGTTACTCAAGGTGCAGCCACGGGTAATGATTACGGCTTAAAATGTATAACGCATACCCAGGTTATACCGCGGCGAAGACTGCCTTAAGTTAATCAGCATTTGCTCGTGTCGACCGTGCTGGCGCTGATACTCGTTGGTCAGGTTGATGCCTTCGGCGAACACTGCCAGGTTTTCGGTTACGTTGTAACTGACGTTAACATCCCACTGACCATAGGCTTCGGTGTAAACAGGGTTGTCGCCGGAGCCATCACCAATCCAGGCCAGAAACTTGTCGCGCCAGTTGTAGGCAATCCGTACCGATAACTCATCGTTCTCATAGAAGGCGATAAAGTTGGCGGAATCAGATAAACCGGTTAACGCGTACTGCGGCTCCAGTGAGGCATTATCGTAGTACAGATCGCCATCTACCAGGGTGCCATTAACGTTTACACCAAAACCGGAATCCCAGAACATATGCTGTACTGCCACTTCCCAGCCATGCACGTTGTTATCTCGCTGGTTGTAAGGGATGGTGATCTCAAACTGGGCCAGTTCGTCTTCCGGGCTGGCATCAATTACCACATCGCCATGCTCGTTAAGATAGACGTTGGGGTCGCTGTCCAGGTAGTTATCCAGAATGTACTGACGAATTTCGCCGTTACCGGTAAAGCCGGCAGCGCGCGCAGCATCTGCTCTTGGGCCCTGGGCCGGGTTACGCAGGCCAAAGGCCGTTTCGGTGATGGTGCGGCGACCCACAAAGTTTTCTACGTCTTTGTTAAACCAGCCAATGGCCGCATAACTTGCTTCTTCGTAGTACCACTCAAGTGACAGGTCGTAATTGGTTGACTCCAGTGGCAGCAAGGCCGGGTTACCCCGTGAGCCGGAACCCTGAATGGTCGTGATCTGGCCGCCCAGGGTCTTACCGCCCTGCATATCACCGTAGCTTGGCCGCGAAATCGTTTTGCTGTAGGACGCGCGGGCAACAATATCGTCGGTCAGCTCAACCTTAAAGTCGATGCTTGGCAATAAATTGTCGTAGTCGCCGTATTCGTCGGTAAATACTGAGTCACCAGTGGGCTGTAAGACCAGTTCATTGGTACTACTCCAGGAAATGCCATCGTAACTGGGCACCAGTGCTGAGGCATGGGTGTCGGTTTTCTCATAGCGTAAACCAGTAACAATGTTGGCCGGCATGTCGCCAATATCAAATACCAGGTTTGCCTGAACATAGGCCGAGGTCATTTCTTCGTCGGTGTAGCGGTCTGTCGTATAGTTGGTGCCACCACAGAAACGTGGTCCACAAGGCCATTCTACGTCGTTTTCATTGTAGAAATTCGCCGCCGTGAAGTCGGCTATCTGGACGAAATCCCAATCGATAAAATACGGTTCAAGATCCGGATCACTATGACCGGGAATATTATCGAACATGGCGGACAATGAACGCTGGGTAAACCAGCTGTCTTCCCAGTCTTCCGGCTCACCAACACCGCTCCAGGTACCCCGTGTGGCGCTGGCATATTTGGAGTGGTTATTGGTTTCTGTACGGGCAATACCGAAATCGATACTTTCAATAAAGCCGGTGTCAAAAGTGTAGGTACCACTGGCCTGGAACTGTTCCAGATCGGTGCGTTCATGGTTGTTACCAAAATTACTGCCGGCACCTATCATATCGGCCGGCTCAAAACCGTCTACCCCTTCCGGATATTCAATACTAAGAACAGGCAGTACTTGCGAGAAATCCACGGTAGTACGAATACGGTTGTTGGAGATCATCGCCAGTGAGCCCCAGCTGCCATACGGGCTGTTAGGTTCGTGCCTGGCTGAGGCTGTATGGTAGTCGAATTCCAGGAACAGGTTGTCGCTGAGCTGATATTCCAGGTTCAGACCAAGGGAGTTATTGGTATTTTTGGTGGCCGAGAAGCCACGGCCAGAGTTAATACCGATGCCCTCACCGCGCTGCACGTCATCGCTATA
>JAYZXK010000304.1:0-5101 GCA_036141415.1 Pseudomonadota bacterium | reverse complement strand
ATGGTGTGCTGCGACCGCTGGATCTGATGCAGGCCTACCGGTTGGAAATGGGCACTAAGCTGGAGAACTCCCGCGGTAAAAATCTGTATGAATACTGGGACAACAGAATTACCAAAGTGCTTAATGAGGCGCTCGAAGCTCAGGGTGATAATGTGCTGATTAACCTGGCGTCGAACGAATACTTCAAGTCTGTTAAGAAAGCAGCGCTTGATGGCATGATCATCACGCCCGTGTTTAAAGACAAGAAAAATGGTCAGTACAGGATTATCAGTTTCTTCGCCAAAAAGGCCCGTGGACTGATGGCCCGTTACATCATTCAAAATCAGGTCAAGGATGTAGACGGATTAAAAGCCTTTGACACGGCCGGGTATTATTATAGTGAAGAGCAAAGCTCCGCGTCACAACTGGTGTTCTTACGCGAAGAGCAATAGTCCATTCGTTAAACCAAAAAACGCAGCAGGCGTGATGCCTTGCTGCGTTTTTTTATATTTACTTCATGGGGCACCGCTTAAGGCTTAAGGTGCTCAAGGAAGAAATTGGTTTTCATGGTCTGCAAGTGCAGTGTTGTACCTTCACCCTCACTGATGCGGTGACTGCGATTAGGGTATGACATAAACTCAAACTGCTTATTGTGTTTCACCAGCTCATTAATTAACGCCTCTGTGCCCTGGTAATGAACGTTATCATCGCCGGTACCATGCACTAGTAACAGTTCACCCTGTAAGTCTTTGGCAAAGGTGATGGGTGATGTCTGCGTGTAGCTGTCCGGATCGGTGTTAGGGTTGCCGGCGTAGCGTTCCTGATAGATGGTATCGTAATAACGAATATCAGCCACCGGTGCCTGAGCTACCCCTACGTGAAACTTATCGCCGTGTCTGAACAGCAGGTTAAGCGTTGAACTGCCGCCACCCGAGTGACCCCATACACCAACCCGGCTGGTATCAATTTGCGGCCAGCGCGCTGCCATGGCATCCAGGGCATCGGCCTGATCGCGTACGGTGAGACTACCAATCTTCTTGTAAATCGATTTACGCCAGTCCCGGCCTTTTGGTGCGCGGGTACCACGGTTGTCCACCGACACCATAATAAAGCCCTTCTGTGTCATCATGCTGTTCCACAGATAGCTGCTGCCACCCCAACTGTCCTGAACGGTAGAGCCCCAGGGTTCACCGTAAACATAAAATATGATTGGGTATTGTTTAGTTGGGTCCATGTCAGGCGGGAACATGATCCAGCCATCAAGCACAACACCGTCTCTGGCTTCAACCCGGAAAAACTCGTGTTGCGGCAGGGACTCTTTGGCCAACTGAGCTTTCAACTCATCGTTGGTGGTAAGCTGGGTAACAGGTTCATGGCCTGTTGTTTTGATGATCTGGCTACTGGCCGGTTGATTAAAGCGACTATGCGTATGCATGGCATAGCTGGCATCCTTCGACATGTAGTAGCGGTTATTCCCGGTAAATGCCATGGGGGTAACCTGCTGTACCGGGGTGCTTCCATCCAGTGAGCCCTTAAACAGGAAGCGCTGTTCAGGCGCATCCGGCGATGCCGTAAAGTAAATACTGTTAGTGGCTTCGTTAATGGTAATTAAGTCCACAATATCGTACTCACCCGGCGTTAAATCGATGATTGACTTACCATCCCGGGAAATACGATACAGGTGGCGCCAGCCGTCACGCTCACTGTGAAACACGAAATGGCTGCCATCTTTCTGCCACTCGGCGGCGTAATACCACTCCAGAAACGCATCGTCCTTATCGGTATAAATGGTTTCCAGGGTATTTTCCTGCCAGTTAAACAACCGCAACACATTGGTATTTTGCGGACGGTTAACATCCTGAATAAGCACTTCCTTGCCGCTACCTGCCCAACTAATGCGCGGCACGTAACGGTCGCGATTGTCGCCGGTGAGCGGTGCCCAGTGGGTTTGTTGGTCGGCAAGGGATACCACACCCACCTTTACTGCAGAGTTTTGCTCACCCGCCTTGGGATAGGGAAAGCGCGTGAGGGTGGGGTAAAGCGAGTCGGTATTGTTGATCATGGTGAAGTATTCAACACCGGATTGATCAAGCTGCCAGTAAGCTATTGCTTTACTGTCAGGACTCCAGCGAAAACCATCGGTAATCGAAAACTCTTCTTCATATACCCAGTCGAAATTACCGTTGATAATGGTGTCGCTGCCATCGGTAGTAAGCGCTGTGACGACTTTGCTACCCAGGGTTTCTACATAGATGTTGTTGTCCTGTACATAGGCCACTTTCTGGCTGTCCGGACTGAACTTGGCGAACATCAGGCTCGTTTCTTTGGGTGTCTCGCCACCGAGTTGGTAGAGTGAGTCAGATTCCAGGTTCAACACCCAGTAGTCACCTCGGGTGCGGTGCCGCCAGACCTTTTGCCCGTTAGTAAAAATCAGAGCCCATTTGCCGTCTTCGGACCATTGGTAGTTTTCAATACTCAGGGCGTCATCCGCGCCTTCAGGCGTGAGTTGTTCTACTGTTACCAGCACCTTGCGGCCGCTGCCATCAGGCTGATAAAAAACAATGTCATTGCCGGTTACGCCGTGGCTGTCATCATCAGTTTGCTGAGTATCTTTACTGCGCGCTTCGAGCACTGTGTAGCCGCTGCCATCATCCAGCCAGCGAAAATAGGGTGCTCGTTCACTGTTAAATTCTTTATTAGTGTAAATGCGTTCGAGAGATAAGGTTGGGGCAGGCTCAGCGCTTTGTTGCCCGCTCGGGGCACAGCCAAACAGAGCAAGCAAACCAACGCCTGTGATCAGGGATTGCGTTAACTTTTTCAATGTGAGTTCCGTCGTTATTATTGATGTAGAGGATTATTCTTCCAGCAAAAGTGTAATAGATAGGGCACTTAAAACAAGCAGTTTGGTAGTCTGAAAGCTGCCGCTCAGCGGTTTTCTACCGGTAGAAGTTTGAGTATTACCCCGGCCAGCAGGGCAAAGCCAACGCCAATTAATACATCGGTCATACGAGCAATGATCAGCGATTGAGCGCTATAACCAATCGCTGCGGTGTGGGCAAGGATAACGGTTAAGGGCGTAATGAAAATACACGCCAGCGCATAATTTTTGGCGATTAGCATTTCGATAGTAAACGCCAGCACAAACAACAACAGGACCAGTACCAGCGGCGAAGGAGACAGGGCAAAAATACCAGCGGCAAGTAACATGCCCAGCGCCGTGCCCGTGGCCCGGTACAAAGAGCGTTGCCAGAACTCGGTCATGCGTTGGCCCTGCAAGATGGCGGCCACCGTAATGGGCACCCAGTACGGATTATCAATACCACCCAGGCTGGCCAGATAGTAACTGCCGCCAACGGTTATTCCGGCGACCAGCGCTTTTACGAAGGCGGCAGGTTGCCAGAGTGGCTGTGCCGGGCCGGTGACTTCTTTCGGTTTGTCTTTCACCATTATGCGGTCGTGAAGCCAAACGGCAATCGTTACCATCAGGCTACCGGCAAAAAAAGCGCTGGCAATGGCAGGAATATGGTCTGCTGGAACATGATGAGTTTTGCTCAGACAGCACACCATAATAAAAAAGAACCCGGCCGGCGGGCGCATTTTTTTATGCAAGGCAAAGTAGATCGCTATCAGCGCAACCAGCCCGAGGAAAAAAGCGGAGGCGGGTAAATAGCGAGCAGTAATAAGCCCGAGGGTAAACGAAGCGCTAAATGGGATTATCATTTTCAGTAGCGCACGGGCCCGGTAGCCAGGGGTAAAAGAGGGACTGTACAATCCCAGTAGCGAACCAATACAAGCGGTAAGGCCAGCTTCCATGTGGTCACTGAGTACGCCAAGTAACAGTGGCAATGCCATGCAAAAAGAGCAGAGGGCTATCAGCGATAACGGGCGGGGAATGGGGTTAATGGTATAAAGTGATTTCAGGCTATATAAGAAACCGCTTTGTGCCTGTTTTGCTGTGGCTGATAGTTTATGCCGTACTGGGCGTGTCACCCTGGATTCTCCGTTACGGGTTGATGACATTGAGTCTGCATTTAACCCGGCAACGGGGTACCGCAGCCCGGTTAAATGCTAAAGGTTAGTCCACGTACATCTTCTGCTGAAACTTAAGTTTTTCTACCGTGTTGCCCCGGCGGATCTCGATATTAAAGCGGTACGTTTCTTCATGGCGAAAACTAAACACGGCCAGGTAGTAAATCGCTTCACCTTCCTGAACCTTTTTAAAGTTAAGCTTTTTTTCGGTGCCAAGCAGGTTGGTTGCCGTGCCCTGCATGCTCACGGTTTGCGCTTGCTGAGTGTCGCTGTTGAGCACGGATATGTTTACCAACGCATTGTACTTACTGCGGACCACGCCGTACTGACGGGCGATTTGGGGACTAAAAAACGTCGAGTTGACTACAATGTAATGTACATCCCAGTCACCCAACTGCTCTTTTTGTTCGGCGCTGGCAGTAAATGCCAACGGCAGTAACAGGAGCGCAAATAACAGTTTATAAAAACCGCGGAGTCGACCCATAGTTCACCTCTGCTTAGTAATAAGGTAAGTAATCACGCAGTACCAGCTGTAATGCCTGCAAGGCAATAATGGCAATCAGTACCGATAAATCGAGCCCGCCAATCGGCGGAATAATGCGCCGGATAGGGGCCAGAAACGGCTCGGTGAGTTGTTGCATGACGTATTCGATGGGATTACGTCCCTGAGAAACCCAGCTCAGTACGGCACGTAAGATAAGCACCCAGAACACCAGGGTAAGAAACTCTTTGACCACATCCAGTAATGCAATGATCACCAGACCCACGGGATTAATATTGCCACCAAACAGCAGGTTGAGCACCAGGTACTTCGCCATCGCGACCAGAATCGCCAGTACCAGGGTGGCCACATCAAAGGTGCCGATAGACGGTATAATCCGTCGCATCGGCCCGACGATGGGGTGAGTAGCTTTTACCACAAACTGACTAAACGGATTGTAAAAGTCAGCCCTGGCCATCTGTAACCAAAGCCGCAATAACACCACCATTAAATAAAGGTTGAATAGGGTGGTGATTAGAAAAACCGAAGCGCTCATTGCCTGTTCCTATCTAAAATAAAGTAGCCATTTCTTCAGCACGCGCTACGGCGGCC
>JAYZXK010000303.1:0-8575 GCA_036141415.1 Pseudomonadota bacterium | reverse complement strand
ACCTCTGTGGTTTCACGGAAAGCGGTAAATGAGCCATCGTTCCCACCAATATCTGCGTAAATTGCCGTACCGTTTTCATCCAGCTCGTAACCGTTAATGTTACCGCCGAATTCATTCCAGATACCCCAGCCAACACTCTCCAGACCCACAATCGCATTGGTCATGGTGTAGTCGAGTGTCATGGTAATGTCGTCGTTAGGCGCGTACTGGAAAGTCACCTGAGCATTGGTGCGGTCGTTTTCCACATTGTCGATACCGTAGTTCATATCTTTAGGGAAAAAGTGGTTACCAATGCGGTTGCCTTCGTCATCCAGCGGGCGCGGATCGATCATGGTGGACTCATTAAATTCCGGCAAATCCACGTTCGCCTGCCAGCCCTGAATATTGGCCTGCTGACGCTGGAAGTCACGCTGATAATGAGAGAAACTCACGGCAAATCCCAGTTTGTCATCGTTGAAAGTATTGCTGTAAATACCCGCGATTTCCGGCGTGACATCATCGCCTTCCACTACAGACGTATCATGCAGCGCTTTAGCCATAAACGAGTAACGCTGACCCGGTTTCTGCAATGGCTTTGAGGTAACGATATTTACCGTGGCACCCAAACCACCACTTGGCAGTTCGGCTTTAGCCGTTTTGTACACTTCCAGAGCACTGACGCCCTCAGAAGAAAGATGTTGCAGGCTGTAAGAACGGGTAAAACCCGTACCCGGCATTTGCCGGCCGTTTAAGGTGATCAGGTTAAAACCCGGACCAAAACCACGTACGGTGATTTCGCTTCCCTCACCATTGGCACGGCTTACTGATACACCAGTAATACGTTGCAGTGATTCAGCCAGGTTAGAATCCGGAAATTTACCCATTTCTTCCGCTGAAATCGCATCCATCACACCCGGTGTGCTGCGCTTGATATCCATTGCACGAATTAAACTGCCACGGATCCCCTGCACTTCGATGACTTCTACCGTGGGTTCCTGCTCAGACTCGTTCGCTTCCTGCGCGAAGGCTGCCTGACCTGCGGTGCCCAGCAATAACCCTACGGCTATGGCCAGACGATTTTTATTAAAAGTTGTGTAGTTCATAGTTCGATACTCACGTTTTATTCTTTACCTTGTGCAGGTACCGGCCGGTTGGCGGCGGCACCTGCGACCGGCTGCATTACTCGGCAGCGATTTCTGCGTTATCGATACGGTAGACGGCGCCGTCGCCAGTCCCCCAGGCCGGGAAGACCATCAGTACATTGATGTCGCTGATATCCAGGCCAGCATCGAATAACTGTTGCAAGGTAAAGGTGTAGGTTTGCCATTGACCCAGTACTGGCGCTTCGCCTTCCACACTGTCAGTCAGTGGCAGTTCAACAGCGGTGGCCGCACCGGTAGATTCAATTTTGAATAACCAGCTTGAGTCCGGGTCAGACGGGTTAGACACCACTTTCATGTCAAAGCGAACCACACCTGTGCTCAGCAGAGCGGAAGCGTCGTAAGACACGCCGTCATCGGCCAGAAAGCCCATTACCGTTGGCTGCGAGCCAATGATGAACTGTGCTACAGCACCTTTGCTGTCATCTTCATCCATCTCTACGGTTGGTGTAGAACCACCACAGCAATCCCAGATAGACCAGCCATCGGCGGCTACATCTTCGAACAGTTTAATGCCGTTGGCAGATTCCGCAGACGGGTCGTAGATGCGGGCGTTATCCACACGGTACACTGCACCATTACCGGTTCCCCAGGCTGGGAAAATCATCAGCACGTCAATGGCACTAACATCCAGACCACCCGCTGATAAATCAGCCAGCTTAAAGGTATAGGTCTGCCAGTCGCCGGTCACCGGCGCAACGCCTTCCTGACTGTCAGTAACAGGCAGTTCTACTGCACTCGCTCCGTCACTGGATTCCAGCTTGATTAACCAAGAGGCATCCGGGCTTGATGGCGCATCAACCACTTTCATTTCAAATTCCAGTACACCGGTTTCTAAAATGGCACTGGCGTCAAACGGTGTATCACCACCACCATTGGCACCACGGGTAATAAAGCCCATTACGGTTGGCGCTTCGCCGATAGAGAACTGCGCAACCAGACCATGATCATCATCGTCAAGTTCTTCAGTAGGCATAGAACCACCACAGCAGTCCCACATTACCCAATCCGGGTTTTCACCGTCGTCAAAGAACACTACTTCTGGTGATGGCGCTTTAATTTCAACGTTATCCAGTTGGTAAACTGCACCTTCGCCCAGCCCCCATGATGGGAACACCATCAGCACGTCGATCGCGCTAACATCCAGTCCCATATCTGCCAGCATCTGCAGTGGGAATACATAGGTCTGCCATTCGCCAACCACTGGTGTTACACCGTCACGGTTGTCAGCCAGAGGCAGTTCGGCAGCACTTGCCGCGTTGTTGCTCTCTACCTTAAATAGCCAGGTAGCATCCGGGCTGGCCGGTGCAGACACGACCTTCATATCAAATGAGATCACGCCGGTTTCCAGCATGCCAGAGCCATCAAAAGGAGAAGCCTGACCGTTTTCGTCGGTAATAAACTCATCACGGCTGATAAAACCGTTAACCGTGGGCGATGCACCCACCATGAATTCATATACGGCACCCTGCTCCGGGTCTTCAACGATCATTGGCGTTGAACCACCACAACAGTCCCAGGCAGGCCAGTTAGGGTTCGCCGCATCGTTAAAGATGGTCAGGTTTTGTACTACACCACTTGATGGTGGTGTTGGGATAGGCGCTTCGCCTTCAACCAGCGCGTCATCCAGGCTTTCATAGCCAGGGCGGATGGTTTCACAGCCTTTACCGGTGTCTGGATCAGAAGCACACTCATACACGTGCACATAATCGATAACGTATTCCTGGCCAGCGGCAAACGCTTCAGCGTCGATGCCCATGTTATTAACGTTTTCAGGCCAGTCACCACCAACCGCCAGGTTGAGTAACAGGTGGAATTCCTGATCGAATGGTGCGTTATTCCAGAAAGTGGTTAACTCACCGGTGATTTGATCGTAGTACTCAGCAAACCAACCACGGTGGCTCAGGCCCATGGCCTCACCGCTGGCGTTGTAGCGTACTGTGGATTTACGCTGAGTAGCATACAGGTAACCGTCTACATACCAGCGAATCTCCCCTTCCTGCCATTCAATAGCATAAGTGTGGAAATCGTCAGCCGGATTCATGTCGGCCGGGAACTCATAAGCTTTACCGGAGTTCACATTGTTTGGCCAGTCGCGACCATAATGCAGGGTACCGTGAATGTTAGACTCAACATTACCCTCTGCGTCAGCCACTTTCAGGTTAACCGCTTCCATAATGTCGATTTCACCGGATTTCGGCCAACCGCCATACACATAGTCGGTAGGCAGCATCCAGAATGCAGGCCAGCTGCCCTGCCCTGAAGGCAGTTTGGCGCGCATCTCAAAACGGCCGTATTTAAAGTCACCTTTATAACGGGTGTTTAACCGGGCAGACGTGTAAGGCTTCTCAGCCCCTTCCTCTGCAGGCAGTGCAACGATATGCAGCATACCATCGGCGACATAAGAATTTGCCGGATCGTCGGTGTAGCACTGTTGCTCATTGTTACCGCCGCCGGCGCAATTTACTTCGTGTGTCCATTTAGCGCTATCGATTGCGCTACCATCAAAATCATCACTCCAGACTAATTGCCAGTCGGATACCGGCTGAGCCGGATCAACGGTGGTAAAATCTGATTCTGTTTTGGCGCTTTCGCCGCCACAACCCATCAGCGTTGCCGCGGTCATAGCAGCAAGCAACCGAGATAGTTGCATTGTTGTGTTTTTCATTCTTCAGCCCCGATCTAAACGGAATTTATGTTGCGTCACCTGTCGGCTCTCATCCGCCGTAAAAGTGTAAGCGCTTACATGTGCAATCACAAAATTATGTAAGCGCTTACAGAGATTATTACATTAAGTTAGAGAAGTAAATTCAAATTAACAATTTTTTTACTATAACGTGCATCACGATTGTGATTTTTGGTTTGTGCTATCAGCACGGCTGGCTCAGTGAACCAAGGTTAAGCCCTAATCATGAAATTTGCTTTAATTACATCTATTTGTATTAATTCCATTCAACTACCCATGGAAATAAAAACGTATAGCAGCGTGGTTGTTTAAGCGCTAAACGCGCTCACCGCCTTCATTTTTCGGCTCTGGTGTAATGAAAAGCGGACACTTAGCAAATCATTTGATTAACAATTAAACAATGGTTGAATATAGCAGGATTAAGCGCAAAAGTGGGAATATTGGTTGAATTCATGTAAGCGCAATCATTTGTGTATGACGATCTACAGTATGCCAGCTTCTACAACAATGCGTGTGTCAGTAAAGCATAAAGGCACTGGGGTTAAATAAGCTCATCACACTGAGACATTGTAGATTAGTAATGTCCAGCGCGTCTTCCAGATCTTCGTGAGCCAGTCCCAGGGTTTCATGTAAATGAGGCAGCAGATTGTTATAGCTTGGATACACATCGGTGTTAACGTTATCCAGTGCCAGTACATAAGACAACTGCAATATCTGAACGTCCAAATCAGTAGCCGGCGTCTCGGTATTGTGAATCTGAACCAAAGGATGGCTGATGGCCTCCGGAATACCCCAGTTTTTTATAATTTCAGCCGACAGCGCTGAATAGGTAAAGCCACAGATAGCTTGTTGTAATTCCGCTGGCTTTACCCTCGCATTAAATGCGGTGCAGCGCTGCGCTTCCTTAGGATACATAGAAACCATCGCCAGTTCGCCAATATTATGCAGCAAGCCAGACACAAACAGCTGCTCTGACTCTTTGTGTTTCTTTTGCTCAGCAATGTATTTAGCCAGCAAACCACAGCTAACGCTCTGCTCCCAGAACCGATCCAGATCGATAATTTTGGCTTCAACGTTACGAAACGCGTGGGAAATACCGTAGGCTAACGCCAAATCATAGGCGGCACGAGTACCTATCACCTGTAATGCTCTGGTGATCGTATCAATCCGGTTGGGGAATTTATACAACGCACTGTTAGCCACTTTTAATAGCTGGCCAGTCAGTGCCGGATCGAAGGCGATAATTTCGCCAATATCATCCATGCTGGCAGCGCTATCATCCATGCACGCTTTCAGCCGGGTCACAGCTTCAGGTAACACGAATATCTCAGTAGCTTGTGAAGCTATTTCAGACACATTTTTCATATTAAAGCCTCTGCTGCGAAAGCAATCCTTGTATATACTTATTCACAACAATTTCCATTCTCTGCACTACTGATATAGCGCAATTCTGCTGGCACTGCCATTAAATTTGGCGCCATTATTCCAAGTGTAGCTGAAATTTCAAAGTATTCCCGTCCAAAGGAGGTCGCACTGCGACTAGCGCCGAGGTTTGAAGAGATTTCACCAGCACAGTCACGCTTTTGTTTGTCGGGCAGGCAATACCACTCAAGGCGCCCTGCTCTGCCACAGCGCCGTTAAGATAATCTATTTCGGTTACCCGGCCGGCCTGCAAATCCCACCACATGGAAGAGCGCGCCGTAGGCTCTATATGCAACATTACGCTGGCCAGTCGCTTAAACAACCAGTCAGGTAAACGCAACACGGCGGGTAAATAGCGAGCCGGGACCCGGGTGAGTTTGGGAAGCCTGATGTTGCGGGCGGCAGTCACCGCCAACAGCTCATCCATCAGCGCCGCGATCACCTGCCGGCAACCTCTGTCCAGCAGCATGGTTCTGACCGGCTGATTAACAATAGCATTGATACTGTTTGCCAGATTGAGCTGTAGCTTAGCCCAGGCGACGGCCTCAATATCCTTGTGCCAGGAAAGCATCAGAAGTTTATGCTGCACCGCGCTCAGCGCTTTCTTTAACTCAGGCGCCAGACCCTCTGGCTGCTCCAGATAAAACTCCCCTTCCGTGGTCTTTTGCAGCTGCTTGCGTGATTCATTCCAAACCACGTTGCAGCCCACAATGCCCTGTAAAACGCGAATGCCTGGTAAGTACTTTCGCGCAAGCGCTGCTGCGCCAAGCCCGTTCTGACAGCAAACGACAATACAATCCGGCGCGAGCACCGGCTGTAAACGCGTAAGCATTTCTGCTAATGCCGTATTTTTAACTGTCAGCCAGATAATGCTGCGTTCAATTTTCGTCGGCAGCTCCTCCAGACATTCACCTGCGCTCGCTTTATAGGCTGCTTTGTTACCAGCATAGTCGGTCAGGGTTATGCCCTCAGCCAGCCGCTCCAGCCAGTTTGGGCGACCAATAAAGCTGACCCGGGCAGACTGGCCAATAATGCTGCCCAGAAAGCCACCAATTAAACCACTACCGGCAATGACATGCTGATATTGCGCCATAAACATTATCCAGGCGATGAAAGAACGTCTTATTATACCAATCCGCATAGAAGTTTGCTCACTCAGCAAGACTGTCAGGCTTTTCTGGCTAGGCTTGATTGCACAGGTTTGGTGGTGCCAAATCAAGCAAGCGTAACAACGCCAGAAAGCCTGCCAGCTCGCCCACAGGGAATTGCCCATTGGGAGTGGCTAAAACGACTTACATACGTTTTGCGTTCCCTGGACATAAAATAACTATGCCTTAGAGGACGCGTCGTGTTCTAAGTCGTTTTCGACTAGCCCTCAGGGATCACTCTGAGAGGGTAAACTTCTATGCGGATTGGTATTAACCGACTTTACTCGTGTGCAAAGCACAAGCCATGGTATATTTGCGGTTTTTAGCGTTGAGCCTGATATGAAAGAAAAGGTGTTGATAATTGGCGCCGTGTGGCCGGAGTCGAAATCTTCTGCGGCCGGGCAGAATATGGCTGCGTTGATTAAGCTCTTTGCCGCCCGGGACTACGGCATCCATTTCGCCAGTGCGGCGGCTGAGAGCCTGCATAGGGACAACGACCTGCTTCACGAGTGTGCGCTGCACTCAATAAACCTGAACGACGCCTCCTTCGACACGTTTGTTGCGCAGTTAAACCCTGCGATCGTCATCTTCGACCGCTTTATGACCGAAGAGCAGTTTTCAGCCAGGGTAAAAAAGCATTGCCCCGATGCCTTGCATATTCTTAATACCGAAGATTTACACAGCCTGCGCCATGCCCGCCATGAAGCGGTGAAGCAAGGTGGTTCGGCCGTCGACGCAGAGTTAAACAATGCCTTTTCACAGCGGGAAATCGCCGCCATTTTGCGCAGTGACATCAGCCTGATCATTTCATCGGCAGAATACCGCCTGCTCAGCGATTATTATCAGGTACCGGAAAAACAGTTGCAGTTATATCCACTTCAGCAACCACTGACTACTCCGTCTGAACTGCCCGATTACCCGGTGCGCCAGCATTTTATTACCGTGGGTAATTTTCGGCACGCACCAAACTGGGATGCGGTCTTGCAATTAAAACAATTGTGGCCTGCCATCAGAGCCCGTATACCCGATGCTGAACTGCACATTTACGGGGCTTACCCACCGAAAAAAGCCACCCAGCTGCATAATGTAAAACAAGGCTTTATTGTAAAGGGTTGGGTAGACGACATTGGCCAGGCAATGGCCAGCGCCCGGGTTTGCCTGGCACCACTTCGCTTTGGCGCCGGGATCAAAGGTAAATTGTTAACGGCCATGCAATACGCTACGCCCAGTGTCACCACAGAAATTGGTGCTGAGGGCATCGCCTGTGCTAAGGAATGGCCCGGTAAAGTGGTTAGCTTAACGCCGCCAGCGGCGTTTATCGATGCTGCCTGCGACCTGTATTGCGAAGAGGCACAGTGGCAACAGGCCAGTCAACAGGCTAACACCGTCACCGCTGCCTATCAGCACGCCCAGCACCAGGCGCAAGCTGCCTTATTTGAGAAAATTGCTGGTGCGCGTAACGATTTACCGGCATTTCGCCAGGGCTTATTTCTGCATAGCCTGATGTGGCATCACAGCCTGCGTGCCTCACAGTTTATGAGTCAGTGGATAGAAGCAAAAAACCGCTAATCAGTTTTGCTGTTAACCACGTATATACTTGTACAGGTTACCAACAGGACAGTCGAATGAGGCATTACCTTACTCTTGGCGTGAGCATGTTTTTGCTCACTTTCAGCCAGGCTGCCAGCGCACAGTCGCGTTTGGCACCACAAAACATGATGGCGCTATGCCAGGGGCTCGGACAGGCCACGGCCACGGTGGCGCAGGGCCGCGAACAGGGCGTTCCCGACGACAAAAACAAAGGTGTGCAAGTACTTAAACGTATCTCTGAGCACAGTGGTAACGATCTGGTCGGTCACATTGGTCAGTTTCTCAACCAATCGAAAGACTTGCCATACCTTTGGCAGGGCATGTTGTATACCCACGCCTGTTGGCACAGTTATCAGGATAATCCGGCTCAGGTGAGTCTGATGTCGTCTTTGCTGCCTTTTCGCTGCGACATGGACAGCCCTGCCATGGCATGTATTGATGAAACGTTTTTAACCCTGCCCGGCCAGGCAGAGCAAATTTGATCAATCATTAACTGCAGCCTGGTGCCGTATCTGCCTGATCACTTCGGCAATACCGCTGGCCCGGGACTGGCTCAGATATCGTTCGAGCTGTATCGACGCAAACCAGTC
>JAYZXK010000302.1:0-9096 GCA_036141415.1 Pseudomonadota bacterium | reverse complement strand
CTGATAAGTTAATTGACACATAACCGGTGAAACCTTCAGCATACCACTGCTGCAGGTCATTTATGGCGGTTTCGGTTGCTTTGCGTGTTAATTCGATTATGTGGCGTAATTCTTCAAGAACCGGTATAAACGCCGCCGGCGATATCCATTCGTCCTGATAAAAACAGCGCAACAACAGCTCAACGCCTTCGGTTTTGCCGGAATTCAGGTTAACAATGGGCTGGTAATAGTTTTCAAATACTTGTTCTTCATATGCTGACTTCACCCGGTTTTCCAGTGCCAGCCGCTCAATTGCCCGCTCGTTCATTTCCTTGGTGTAATAGATAAACGCGCTCAGGGTGTTCTTTTTCGCTGTGTACATGGCTACATCGGCCTGTTTGAGCAGTTCTGCCGGATCGGTTGCATCATCAGGGAAAAATGAAATCCCTACCGAGCAAGACACCCGCAGCACTTCTTTACCCAGCGAAATGGGGGTTTCAATAGACTCTATGAGCTGCGACACGAAACTCGATACGGCTGATTCACTCTCCACCTCTTCCATCACAATGACAAACTCATCGCCGCCCAGGCGGGCAACCGTATCACTCTTCGACGCCTGGTTCAGCATTCGATTAGCGATTACCCGAAGCAGTTTGTCACCATAGTCGTGGCCAAGAGAATCGTTAATCCCTTTAAACCGGTCAAGGTCAACGAACAATACCGCAACGGTATGATTATGAGCTGCTGCGGAATCTATAGCATGTTCCAGGCGGTCAAGCAGTAAACTGCGGTTCACCAGGCCTGTGAGGTTGTCAAAATTGGCAATTTTGACCAGCTTACGTTCGGCATTTTTTTGCTCGGTGATATTCGAAATCACCACCAGGTAGTGAATATCACTGGTGTCGATTTCGTCTTCCATACGATTAATGTCTATTAACACATCGTAATGACGACCGTCGGGCGTCTGAATGCGCTCCTCCCCTTTCCACACGGCTTCGTCAGTTAACAGTTTAAGATGCCCAGACAGCTGTGCCTCGAGCTTAGGCACCTGTTGATATATCCGGTAAAGCTGCCGATCAAGTCGTTCCTTATCATTGATCCCAAACGTCTTCTCAAACGCCGGGTTCGCAGCCACAGGCAAGTGGGATTGGTCAAAAATGACCACCCAGTCACTGGTATGACGAAAGGCATAGCCAAACAGCTTGACCTGCTGCTGGGCTTGTTTAAGGCGTAGTAACTGCAAATGACGACTGACTAAATAAGCGCCCAGCAAGCCCACAACTAACAGAGCATAAAGTGTATAGGCCAGCGGCGACCAAAACGGTGGGTATGCCATATGAATAGTCAGACTGGCTGGCAACAGCGTTTGCTCTCTGGCCTGTGTTGCTGGCATCACCTCAAAGCGGTAATCCCCGGCCGCAAGCGAAGGTAAGATTACCCGGGTGTCCGTGGTAATATCCTCACTAAGTACCTGCTTCCCTTTACTGAGCACATACTTATATTGCATATCGCTGTCCAGATGGAACTGCAGAGAGGAAAACTCAATGGTTAAACCATAATCGTCATGAGACAATTGCAGGTGAGTATTAGCCAGGTTTAGTTTGGGCAGTTTTAGCTCACGGGAAGATAACTCAATACCGGTTATCACCATTTGCCGCGATTCATTCAACAAAAACTCAGACTGTTTGAGCTGATTTAATTTGTGCGGTTCAAAAAACACCAGGCCTTTAGGCGAACCAAACACCATTCGGCCATCGCTTAATTTAGCGTTTGCTCCCTGATTAAACTCGGCGATACTGAGTTCCCGACCATATTCATACTCAGTGAAGGTAAGTTCCGTTGACGAAAAGCGGTGGATGCCGTCTAGTGAGCTGAACCAGAAATAGCCGTCATCATCTTCTAACAAGTCAAATAACACCACCGCCTGTCCTAATGCTTCCCGACCGAAGTGATAGCGTTCTTCATACGTCTGGGCATCCAACCCAACCAGTCCGTATCCCGGGTAACCTACCCATAAAATATGACCGTCCAGGTTAACGACATCGGGCCAAAGATCAGTATTTACCAACCGTTCAGGCAAGCGGTGCAGTTGCCGGGCCTGTTGAGAGTGAATGTTAAAGGTCCATAAACCATCATAGGTGGCTACCAGCATCTCCTCGGCATTAACAGGGTTGATACCGATAAAATTCATCACCAGGTTGAGCACAACCTGGTTTTCCAGGGTGTCCAACCTCGTTAGTGAGTCGCTTTCAAAATCATAACGGTATAAATGATTGGCAAAAAAATACAATTTGCCATCGGGCCCGAATGACGCGCCGGAGACAAAGCCAGCCTCGTCATCACTCAGGCCAAAGTTTAATCTTTCATAGTCACCGCTTTGCTTATCAAACAGCACCATGCCATCAAAAGTAGAGAGTAATAATTTGTCCGGATCGGGCGCTGGCATAATTTTGATAATGGTGTGAATACTGTAAGGCTCTGGAATGCCATCAGCGACCATATAAAACTGACTTTCAGCGCTAACGGGGTTGTAGTGGGTCAGACCATTATCTGAACCAACCCATAATGTGTTGTCACTGTCTTCCAGGATTGACCAGATTACATTGTCACTTAGCGGCCTGTTGTTACCCTGGTTCTGCAGCACCTTAAAATTAAAGCTATTCGGCGACCAGAACAATGCGCCATTAAAATAGGAACCAATCCACAGATTGTTATCGAAGGTCAGGGCTATCGCTCGCACATCTGCACGGGACAAGGCCACCTCGCCGGCGGATGGTTCTAACACGAACGACGCTTGCCAATCGCTACCTTTTCGTTGTAACTGTAGCAAGCCGATATCTGAACCTATCCAGATTAACTGATTATTCTGGGCTGTCATTTGCCAGATATTTCGCTCGTGGATAATAAGGCTGCTGTCTTTTACCACACCATCGCCTCGATAGGCCTGTGTAACGGATTCCCAAGGCAAGCTGAACAAGCCAGAAACAGTACCAACCAGCAGCTCGCCATTGTCATCCAGCAACAGGCTTTTGGTATTGGCATTATCCACGTTCAGATCTACGTTGACACGATGCTCAATATTTTTGAAAGAGAGCTGTTGCGCCGAATAGTCAGCCAACATTAAACCTTCTGAAGAGGCGATGAGCAGCAAGTTATCCACTAACAGCATGTCTCTGAGGTAGGGTATACGGTCCTCGTCGTGCACATCAATCTGGTATAAAATTTCGTAGCTATCATCACTGATGTCATATAGCACCAGGGATTCACCGAATAACAGCAACATATCGCCGTTTGCCAACTCGATAAACTGTTCGGCGGTTTGGTTATACTCAGCAATTTCTAATTGTGGCAGTTCGACCACAAGCCGAAGCTCATTAGTCGCCAAATCCAGCCGGTATAAGCCACGATAATAGGTACTTATCCAAAGTCGGTTGCGGCTATCCAGGAACAGTTTTTGAATAGGGGTTGAAGCAAGCAGATCGTTTTCTCCGGCGATATGTTCAACCCGATGACCATCAAACCTGTCAAGGCCACCATCAGTGGCGATCCACAAAAAATTATCATTATCGATTAGCAGATCCTGGACGCTGTCCTGTTTGAGTCCCTGCTGAGTCGATAACACCGTACCCAGTGGGTTGCTTACCAACGGCTCATCGCTAAGACTTACCGCCAGGGTAATTTGCGGGATAATGAGTAACAGGCAGCAAAACAGCAGACAGCGAGACATTGTAGAGAACAACCAACTACTAACCATTTAAATATTCAACCTTCCCCGTTTGCCCGGAGTATTCTTATCTGTTTATTGAGTTTTGGAAGCTATGCAGCCCGGGGCGTATAAGCCACACCAGACCTATTATTCATAGCATAGAAACGCCACTAATTGTATTCGTAAGCTCTATAAAACACAGCTTAAGCGTGAATTTTATACTTTTAGAGAGAAAAACACGGTATGGCAGGCAGAAGCTGGGTAAGGAGTCTCATCATAAGGTAATCATTCCGATATGGGCTCGGGCATATCTGAAGTGGCATGTTGCATAAAATTATTCAGGACTGATCAATCGCAATCCGACCTGTTTTGACCCTGGCACGCCGGATACCAGGTTGCGGTGCGAGCAGGTATAAATCACCATTACGGCCCACATAAGTGCGCTTTACGCCCATCTCGCGGGCCACTGCACCATGAGCTTCAAGGTGTTCTGGTTCTCCGTGCACCGGGATGGCTATCTGCGGCTTAGTCCACTGATACATCAGCTTTAACTCTTCGACACAAGGATGGCCGCTGGCGTGAATGGGCACGTCGCTGTCTTCGGATAAAACCACTTCAACGCCCTTTTTACGCAATTTATCAAGCAGGCGCTCCACCGCTTTTTCATTGCCAGGAATCACAATGCTGGAAAAAATTACCGTATCACCGGCTTCCAGTTCAAAATAGGGGGAGGCATCAATGGCCATTCGGTTAAGCGCAGCTCTGGGCTCTCCCTGACTACCGGTTGCCACCACCAGCACTTCATTCGGGGGCAGGTAACCAATATGCGCCTTTTCCAATACGTCCAGATCGTCCGGCCAGTAACCGGTTTTTTTGGCAACGCCATGCATGTTTTCCAACGATCGCCCCAGCAACGCCATGTAACGCCCGGTTTGCTGAGCAATACGCGCCAGCGATATCAGCCGGGCAATATTACTGCCAAAGCAACTCACCACAACCCTGCCACTGCAACGTTTAATAACCGCATTCAGGCCCTCGGCACAGATCCGTTCGGATATAGAAAAGCCGGGCTTTATCGCGTTGGTAGAATCGCCAACCAAAGCCAGTAATTCGGTTTCACCCAGTTGTCGGTATAGATTGGCGTTAAATGGCTTGCCGCTAATTGGCTGCGCGTCGATCTTCCAGTCAGCGGTATGAAATACAGTGCCTGCAGAGGTGCTGATCAGCAGCGCCTGGGGTTCAGGGATAGAGTGGGTAATAGCCAGCCATGACAGCACAAATGGCCCGACCGTCAGGGTGGTATCCGGATTGACTATGTGGACCGGGACTTTGCCAGCCAGACCCACCTGGCCCAGCTTGCGATGTAAAATTTCTGCCGTAAATGGGGTAGCAAAAACCGGGCAACGTAAACGTGGCCACAATGCCGCCACTGCGCCTACGTGATCTTCATGGCCGTGGGTAATGACCAGGCCAGCCAGTTGTTCTCGCTGTGCAACTATAAAAGACGGATCCGGGGCCACAACATGGTGCCTGGCGCCAGTAGTCTGATTAAGATACGGCGCCACCAGAGGTTCATCAAAGGTCACCCCACAATCCACCATCAACCACTGACCGTCATGACCGTACAAATTAAGGTTCATGCCAATCTCACCCGTTCCGCCCAGAGGTAAAAACCATAAATCATTTGCACCGGGTATTAAGGTTGAAAAGCTTGAAATGGTCTCCTCCTGAGCGCTTTGCTGGCTATTCGTTGTGTCTGCGAAATTGCTTTTCGTAGCGCGACCGTCAATGCTGACGGGCATTTATGCGATGACAAAGACGCGATTATGGTGGTGTTTACCGAGGATGTTATTGACCTTAATCAGCAAAGCCAATACATCCTGGTATTTATTACGTTCATTGCAGGTTATGGTTCAGCTCAGGCCAGCTTGTCGGCAAAATCTTCCGGTGCCATAAGCTCACTTTCCTCAGCGGGCATGGGGGCAATAATGACGTTGAGAAAGTCCTTGGACAGTCCGGAAGTCCAGCGCGACAGCCACACATCCAGGCTGATCGCTTTAGGTTCACAGTGGGCCCATTCCTGATCGGCCCACATACTGGCCAGGCTGGCCGTTGGCCAGACCGGCACGCCTTCTTCATCATCTGAGGTCAGCATCACGCAGCCATCGTCATCATTGAGGATAAATAATTCCCCTTGCTCTTTGACTGTTGCAAAAAAGATGGCCAGGCGTTGTTCGGGGTTCTGGCTAATAAATTCGTCGTCTTTCAGCATTATAATTCTCTTTGTTTCAATTCAGGCTGAGCATGTTGCTCTGTTGTTATAGGTCCTGGGAAAAGTGTTGACTCACCACACTTACTACATCAGGCACAATCGTTCGTCTGACCGACTTCATGTAGTACATATAAAGTTTACACTGCGCATGAGTGAAATGATCAATACAGAGCACATTTTCCAGCCCCCACTGAGACCAGTCGAGACCAACCGGTAACACTGCTACGCCGCCCTCTTGCTGCAATGTCGCCAGGGCCAGACGCAGCGAGTTGGTAGTAAACTTAGCATCGCGGTAATCAGCAAACCGGGTCAATAGCTCGTCGCGAGCTTTACTGCCCCAGTCTATCGACACAAACTGCCCCGGCCCGGTGTCTACTTCCGCCTGATTAATACTGAACAATCCCAGCGGCATCGCCTTTAAAAGCTGCCCGGTAAATTCTTCCGACTTAAGCGGCTCACTGGAAAAAGCAATATCAACACTGCGGTCGTGTAACTGCCGGGAAATCTGCTCAGACGGCAGCACCTCAGCTTTAATTGCCCATTCGGGAAACGCGCTATGGATTTGGCGGAGTAATTCAGGCATCCAGATTTCGTTATTTAACTGGCCGGCCCCGCACACCAGGTATTCACCGGCTTCACGCTGCAATTCTTGCTTTGCTTGTTGCAAGGTAGCGCTAAGCTGTTCAGCATACGGCAACAATCGTTCGCCGGCTGGCGTGAGCTGAATACTGTTACGGTGCCGCACAAATAAGGTCGTGTGGAAATATTCTTCCAACTGCTTAATTCTGGCGCTAACTGCCGATTGAGTTAAATAAAGATTTTCGGCTGCTTTGCCGAAATGACGTGTTTTTACTACTTCTACAAATGTGGTTAAAAAACGAATGTCCATGCTTATACGTACTATGACTCTCGTCGATACGCATAAGCTGGCACAAGTTTTCAATAAAGTAAAATAAAACGTGCCGGGTGGCCCGTTTTATTTGGCGCTCACTCGAAGCTATCGTGCTGAGCACGTCGCTGTTTATCGCGTCGGTGCATCGCCTTTTTCTTGTCTTTCATAGATTGCTGACGTTTATGGTCCTTGCGATGATCGCCACCATCCTCGTCATCTACCGAGTCCCATTCTTCCCGCTGGTAACGATAGTCTTTGCTCATTGTCTTCTCTGGGTTGGTTGAACACTAACTCAGTTATTATTCCTCGCTGTACAAAAATAGGAAATGAATAGTTTTTATCGTCACGACAAACTTTATTTCTGAGTGTTTTTTAACCAATTTACATATTTCCTCGTTTAACAGCCCCCACCTATGGCAGCTCACGCCAGCGATATTAAGGGCTGTAAAGCCCTTACCATTAGAGCTGATGAGGGTGCAATTGATGAGTCGAAAGATGGCAGTTTTGTGAAACAATTATTTTTATTGTGAAGGTAAAAATTTTTTGTTTTTCATTTGCGGTTTTATAAATTAAAAGTGCACGAAATTACTCAACCAAGAGAATTCGTATCATGAAGACGACAGATATACGTGTACCAGCAAAGCAATTTATTGACCGTCAACACTTTCCTTACGGTTTCCGTAAGTCAGGTGACTTTAGTATTCCCGAAGCCGATGTGCTAAGCGCCTATGGCAAAACCCTGGCCGGTTTGGAATCTGGCGAATTGAGCCCGGAAAACGCCGAAGAGCAACGTTTTATTGCGGTGCTTAAAGGTGAACAGCAAGCCAGCAGTTTGCTGGAAAAAGCCTGGTTGAAATACATCAGGCTGGCGCGCAACCGTAAACAGTTTTACACCCTGCATAGTTCAGCCAGTAATCAGTCTGACTATGACGAGGATTACTCTGACGACGAGTTTGACGTAGCTTAACTGTTACCGCCGTATACCCGTCATTCAGCATACACCCGTCGGCAGTCTCACGACTGCCGGCTGTCTTTTTTGTTTTCTCCTGTCTACACTCTTTTTTAAAGATGCGATCAATCCGGCCACCCGGTGTTTGAGTGATCCGTCCTACGCGCCACAGCTTATAAATTAGTGCCCGGTAGTACCGGTCAGTAAAGCAAGGAGGTTATTATGGAAACGCGATTCTCGCAGTTAAGCCACTATTCAATTCACGCGACAGATGGCGATATAGGCGGCTGTCAGGATGTATTAATTGACGATGTCCAGTGGATCGTCAGGTATATAGTTGCCGATACCAACACCTGGCTGCCATTGAGTCGCAAGGTAGTGATTACGCCGGTCTCCATCGAAAGTTTACTGCCCGATGAGGAAACTCTGGCCGTTTCCCTTACTAAAGAAGCGCTGAAGAACAGTCCTTCTCTTGAAGAACACCAGCCTGTTTCCCGCGAGTACGAATCGTTACTCTACAAATATTTTGGCTACGGCTATTACTGGACAGGCCCGGGTGCCTGGGGCGAATATGCTCACCCTTTGGAATTGGTAAATAATTTTGCTCAGGAGCATGCTGAAGTTGAAGAAGACAATTCGCACCTGCGTTCCTGTGACGAGCTCAGCGGATATACCATCGCGCTAAGTGATGGCCAGGCAGGCCATGTTGAAGACTTTGTTATCCAACTGCCGCAGTGGTCAGTTACCCACCTGATTATTAATCTCAACGACTGGTTGCCCGGCGGCAAACGGGTAAAAGTAGACTGCCGTCATATTGTACAAATTGACTGGGCTGGTCACGCCATTGAGCTGGATATCAGTAAGAAAGAACTTGAGGGTGCGGTGAGTGCGGGCTAGTCGTCCGCACAGAAAAAATCGTACAACAGATGCATGATTTGGATAATACGGTTGTCCGCCAACCGGTAATAAATGGTTTGGCCGCTGCGGCGGGTGGCCACAAATTCGGCTTCGCGAAGCAATGCCAGGTGTTGCGACAGCACAGGTTGGGTTACCGGCACATCGTCGAGTAACTCGGTCACCGAGCGCTCACCCTCCAGCAGAGAACAAAGCACCATTAACCGGGTTCTATTCGATAGTTGTTTTAGAAATTGCTCAGCTTCTTCAGAGCGGCTCAGCATTTGCGTTGGATCCATAGCTTGTACCTTTTATTGTTTAGGCTTATACCAATCCGCATAGAAGTTTGCCCACTCAGCAAGACTGTCAGGCTTTCTGGCTAGGCTTGGTTGCACAGGTTTGGT
>JAYZXK010000301.1:0-7831 GCA_036141415.1 Pseudomonadota bacterium | reverse complement strand
TGGCGGGCAGCACAGTACTAATACAGTACGGCACTAGACAGTGGGTGGAACCCTCTCGGTGGCAGCCACGACGCTGCACTACGAGGACGAGGATGAAGACACCGGCCAGCTCTTTGAGCGTGGTTTTACCAATCAGATCGTCTTTTACAGGTGCGCCTGCGGCCAGGATAGCATCGCCGATGGTTCTGTCGAGCGGGCCCGGTCCGCCGCAAAGAAATACCGATATATTTTTATCGGTAAGATGCTGAGCAGCCGCGGCATACCCCTCTGCGGTCCAGTTACGTTCAGCCTTAGACGCAGCCGGACAAATAACGGCATAGCGGCCATATTGCTGCTTTAAGGTAATGCCCTTAGCCAGAACAGACTCACTCAACGGCAACTGCCAGGCGGGCTTTTCCACCGGCTCAATGCCCATGGCATCCGCAAATGCCATAAAACCTTCCAGCACATGAGGATGCTGCTGCCGGGCAATGCGTTTGTTAATAAACAGGCTATGGCCTTCTTTGCTGCGAGACTTATCGAAACCTAAGCGCACCTTGGCCCTGATAGCGCGGGAAAGCAGATTGGCGCGCAGTGCTATCTGCATAACACAGAGCACATCAAATCGTTGTGTCTTAAATTGCTGGCGTATAGCCTGCATTCCTTTACGGCCGGTTTTCTTGTCATAGATTACAAACTCCACGCCGTCCATACCGTTAAGCAACTGGTATTCTATCTTGCCTATTATCCAGGTAATACGAATGTCAGGCCTGGCACCCCTGATACGATTAACCATGGCCGCGGCATGACACACATCGCCAATGGCTGACAATCTAAGAATACATATTCTTGCATTTTGAGGGAGTTTTAATACGCCTGACAAAGAATCTTCCAACTAGCACTGATAAACCCCGCTAATTTGATTACAATCAGCATGATTTAACAAGTCTTAATACTGAGAATTATCGTTGCAAGTCATAGAAACCTACACATCGGGCCGTGATACCCTGTTACTCTGCGCAGACCAGTGCGAAGCATTCGGTGTTCCCGTTCCTCCACCTGAATGGTTACAGCAGTCGCATTGGCAGCAGTCTGCCACGGCTAACAGCGGGCGCGGTCAGGCGGTGCTGATTGATGAGCCGGCGCAAATGGTGCTGAGGGATTATTGCCGTGGCGGTCTGGTGAGGCATGTGTCTGAAAAACGGTTTATTTTCGGCGGCTTAACCACTACCCGCCCTTATCGTGAACTCAAGCTGCTTAATAAAATGCAGCAGGCAGGATTACCGGTGCCCAGAGGGCTGGCCGGGCGGGTTAGCCGTTATGGTATCTGCTACGAAGCCAGTATTTTAATGGAACGTATTCCGCACAGTTGTGAAGTGCATGAACACCTGCTGACAAAGCCACTTAACGCCCAACAGTGGCAACAAATAGGGCACTTGGTCAGGCAGTTACACAACAACCAGATCTACCATCACGACCTCAACATTCACAATATCATGATCGATAGGGACGGTAAGTTCTGGCTGATTGATTTTGATAAATGCGCCGAAAAGGCCGGTGACCAGTGGAAAGCCGGTAATCTCAGCCGTTTACACCGTTCCTTGCATAAGGAGCAAGGTAAGTATACCGGTTATCATTTTACGCCAGATGACTGGCAAAACCTGCAAACCGGTTACAACCGCAGCAAGTGACCTGCTGGCAATTGCATCCGCCGCTAATTCTGGTTACTGTTTTGATAACACCAACGACACTTAAACATTATGCACACACGAGCTATCTACCCCGGGACCTTTGATCCTATCACCAACGGCCACGCCGACCTCATCGAGCGGGCTTCCAGAATGTTTGATGAAGTGATTGTAGGAATTGCCGCCAATCCCAGTAAAAAGCCGTTGTTTAGCCTGGAAGAGCGCGTGTCGCTAATTTCAACGGTGACCAGTGAACTAAACAATGTTACCGTGATCGGGTTTTCCGGTTTGCTGGCGGAGTTTGCCCGTACCGAAAACGCCACTATCCTTATCCGCGGCCTGCGCGCGGTGGCCGATTTTGAATATGAGTTTCAGCTGGCCAATATGAACCGCCGGTTAAATCCGGACCTGGAAAGTGTTTTCCTTACCCCTTCGGAAGAAAACTCGTTTATTTCCTCAACGCTGGTAAAAGAAGTGGCCCTGCATCATGGCGATGTGGGTCAGTTTTGTCATCCGGCAGTTAAAGCGGCGCTGGAAAAGCGCTTACACGGCTAATCCGCAGCGCTTAGCGCTGGCACTGCGGGCAGTAAAAGGTATTACGCTGACCAATAGTCAGGCTTTTAATGGGCGTTTCACAGGTTAAGCATGGCTCACCAGAGCGCCCGTAAACGTTGAGAGACTGTTTAAAGTAGCCCGGGTTACCATCGGTCTGGGTAAAGTCTTTAAGTGTGGTACCGCCCTGCTGAATGGCTTTTGCCAGTACTTCTTTAATGGCGATGGTAAGCAGCGCATAGCGCTTTGCGCTGACCTTGCCCGCTTTTCGGCGTGGATCGATACCGGCCATAAACAACGCTTCGTTGGCGTAGATATTACCTACTCCCACCACAACCGCGTTATCCATAATAAAGTTCTTAATGGCCACCTGTTTATTGCGAGACAAGGTCACCAGACGCTCCGCATCAAAATCGGTTGTCAGCGGCTCCGGACCCAGGTGAGCCAGTTGCTGAACAGGCGGTTCGCCGGGGGCTTGCCAGAGGCAGGCGCCAAAGCGTCTGGGATCGTTAAGTCGCAGGCACTTACCGCTATCCAGCACAATGTCGATATGATCATGTTTTACCGGCGCTACGCTTGCATCGAGAACCCGTAGTTTGCCAGACATCCCCAGGTGCAGAATTATCCGCCCGCCACCTGCCAGCTCAATAAGCAGGTATTTAGCCCGGCGGTTAACGGCCGTAACCTGTTGACCAATCGCATCAGCGAGTGATTCGGGCACCGGCCAGCGCAAACGGCGATCGCGAACAATAATATTGCGGATTACCTGCCCTTCAAGAAAAGGAGCAACACCAAGGCGACTGACTTCTACTTCTGGTAACTCAGGCATTACATTTCCTGCTCATCGGCCAGCCAGGGTAGCAGTTGTGACAAACGCACCTCATCGAGGGTATACCATTGCTGATCAAACTGTACCCAGAGGTTCTGATCCTTAGCCACAAAGGCATAAACCAGTCCCTGCGAGGCACCGGCTATCCAGACAACGGCTATCAATGGTTCGATTTGCGTGATTTCCCGCGGCGGCTTGGCGGGCTGCATTACGGCGTTACGCCACTGGCTGATTTGCGCTTCAGGCGTGCTGCTGAGCGTTTTATTTACGCCGTTCCAGCGCCACTGCTGACCAACCCGTTCGAGTTTAAAGCCGCTTTGCTCAATTTTGAGCACATGGGCGTTTTCCGGCAGCAGCGGTAAGCTGACAGGCTGCTGACTTTGCGGCACAAAACGGTCCAGGTTAAACAGGAAAATCATACCTAACATGGCGAATATCACCACGTTATTGAATCCTCGTTTGGACAGTCTTGCCATAGTTTAGTTACCTGTTGAGATATACTGCTGACATTCACGCAAAAAACCCGGCAACGGCCGGGTTTTCGTGGAGACAAAAGCAAGTTTTATTACTTGATTTTGGCCTCTTTAAACATAACGTGCTTACGAACAACGGGATCATACTTTTTGATCTCCATTTTGCCCGGCATGTTACGCTTGTTTTTGTCAGTGGTGTAGAAGAAACCAGTACCAGCTGAAGAAACTAATTTAATTTTATCACGCATGATTTGGTTTCCTTAGATCTTTTCGCCACGGGCACGGATGTCTGTTAATACAGCATCAATACCTTTTTTATCGATAATACGCATGCCTTTAGCAGACAGACGCAGTTTAACGAAGCGGTTTTCGCTCTCTACCCAAAAACGGTGAGATTGAAGGTTTGGTAAAAAGCGACGGCGAGTCGCGTTTCTAGCGTGAGAGCGGTTGTTACCTACCGCAGGACGCTTACCTGTTACTTGACATACTCTTGACATTATTTGTCTCCAGAACAACGAATTTTGTCTCGCCAATCGGTCCCACCAGCACTTTGGGTGTCGGGTCTGATGACGTCTTAACCTTTAAATAAGAGGGCGCATTTTATACAGTAAATTTGCGCCGAATTCAACACTAATCCAGAAAAACCTGCGATCCTGCGCAAAAAACCACCAGCGGGATCCTTCAGATCGGCATTTATACCCTGTTTCAGGGCCTAATCCAAGAATGGCGATCGCATTTCTGTTACGCCGATCAGCTGCACCGGACGATTTAACATCTGCCCGCCATCCCGGGCAATCGGTACCCACGGGAACTGCCCGCGACCTGTGGCTGGCTGCAGAATAAACAAATCCAACGGCACCGAAATATAAAAGCCTTTGGTAAAGCTGCCTTCACCATATTCTTCCGATGAAACATTGGTGAATGAGGCAAATGCGCCAACCACAATGCCACTGTCGAAGCGTTTGGCGAAATCGATATTGATACCGCGATCCTTGGCCAGGAATTGCCCTACGCTGGCTCTGATGCGTGTATCCGGTAAGAAATCGGGCTGGTAGTACGCGGAGGCAAACCCGGTGACCGCAGAATAATCGATAAACGCGGTTGTGCTGTCAGGGTCGCGCTGTTTCACGTAGTTGATATCCACGCCGAAGGCAAAGTTACTGTCGATGGGGCGATACATAATTTCGCCGCCTACACCACCAAACATGGTTTCCAGGTAGCCGCCATAGCCCTGGTAGTACCAATTGTCGGCCAGTCTGTCTGACCACTGCATGAACACTGTATCCAGGGTAATCATTGGCCCGCTAACATATTCACGAACCCGGGTTCTTACCCGCGGCAGAAATGCTTCTTCGGCATCTACGGTAAAGTTAAATTTATCGAAGTTATCCAGCAACGTGGTGCGGATCCCACCGTAGATCCCCAGATGGTCATTAAACTTATACCCCACACTGCTCAGCAAGCCGATTTGATATAAATAGAAATCTTCCGGGTTACCGAAGGTCTGCGTCCAGAAAAATTTGGTCGAGAAAAAGGCGCCGGTGGCGCGGTGCGGTTCGTAAGCATCCACCTGCTGCTGGGTAGGCGAAACACGCTGGTAGGTGTCTTCTACATCGCTCTCTGGCACGCTGTACGTGGCATGCTGGCGAAACTTAGCGGCATCGATAACGGTATCCACCAGCGGGATGTTATTGCTTTGTTCAACCAGATGATATTGTTGAATCGACTCCGGCAGCTCTGTAGCCAGAATGCGGCCAACCCGCTCAATGCCTTCATTTCGGTCACGATAGGCCGTTTGCAGGCCATAAAAAGTAGCCTGGTCGTCGTCAATTTCAAGATCGGTGATCACATAGCCGGCATCACGGCGCAGATCGTTAAACAGCTTTTGCCGCTTCACGGCAACGGCGTTCTCAGGAGGACGGGCGCCGAGAATTTCGCGCGGCGGATCATCAATTTTAACCTGTCTTATGGTGTGCATATTGAGCTTATAGCTCACCCCAAAGCCAATGGTATTGCCACGCTGGTAATTGAGTGAAAAATCAAAATTATTCCAGCGGTAGACGGCGCCAAAGTTCCAGCGGGAGTCCTGCTCCAGCGCACCGGCACGGTCTTGCTGGTAATTGTTCCCTTCAAACTCGGCTTTGAAACTCAGTCCTTGCAGTGGGGTCTGATATTCGATGCCACCAAACACGGCCATAGGCCCCTTAAAGAAGTTCTGGTAATCAACCTTCCCTCCCCGGCCGGAAAAACCGTCGGGACGCTCGCAGAAGCTGTCTCTCAGCTCACAGAAGGGGTTGGTGATGTCGTTCTGATAACCTAAGTGCCCCCAACCTAAGCCAAGGTGAAAGTCGAATGGCCCCACGGCTTTACTGGCATTGACAAACTCGCTTTCAAAAAAGCCGGTGCCGCCAAAATCTCTGAAGCCAACCGATATATCCGGTAAATAATAACTTTCTTCCCATACGCGGAATTTTACATCGAGGCCTTTGTCTTTGAGGGTTTGATCGCCACTGAAATCGTCGACGTTACTGTAGAGTCGGGTTCGTACATCGGTATACCTGGCGGTGGCCTCCATCCAGGGAAACAACTGCAAACTGACCGACATAAACCGATATTCCTGGTTGTCGGTATAGCTCATCGACAGAGCGCCTTCAGGCATCATCCGGGCCGTTGGCGTTTGCCAGAGTCCTACACCACCCTGCACCATCTGGCTGGGGGTCACTGAATAGGTCGTTGGCTGATCAGATTCGTCAGCCCGGATCTGAGGCACGGCCGCTATACAGGCCAGCGCCAGAGTCGACAAAGAGAAAGAAAAACGCGGAGCAGCCAAGGTTACATCCTATGCATCATAAGTTGGGCGATTTTGTCGTTGAGCGGACCGATACGGTCGAAAAACAGCTCATCCTGAAGCGGTATAAATATCTCACTACCGGGCATCGGCTGCACGTGCTGGCGATTCCAGTAGGCGATACCAAGCTTTTTCACATCACCATCAGGTTCAAGCAAATAAGCGATATCCCGATGTGCATTGGCCGCCAAACCGACGTTATCGATATAATCAGTCACGGTGAGCCCGGTTTTAAACGGTAATACCGTGGCCTGTTGTACCATGCCACTAAGCCGAATCACCTGCGAGCGGTCCTTAAACCGAATATAGTATTCACCAGAGTTAAACTGGGGGTTGAGCGCAGGATTAAGCCGCGCCTGATCATAATCAACCGTCACATTGAGTCGACGCATCAGCTGCCAGCTGCCGATTTCCTGGTATAACGCAGAAAGTTGGCGATATTCAGAACTGCCCTTAGACTGCTCACGAATAAGCGCAGCCAGTTGCTGCAGAATATCTGCCTGTTGCTGCACTATTTCAGGCGCATTTAACTCATATACCGCGGCATTGGCCCAGTACCCGGTTGGCTTTCGCTCAACGATAGACAATACCGTTGCCAGGCGCACCGGCCGGTCGAAGGTATAAATCTGACCGGCCACGTTGAAGGTAACGACTGTGGCCGCCGTCACCGGGCAGGAAAGCAAACAGCACAACACACCGAGAATTCGCAACATCAGTTTGCCTCCCGAACGTTAATTAATCGGGCAATACGACTCACAAATGTCATTTTCATCAGATCAGAATTCGGTGTGGGCTTTTGTTCACTGTAAATGATCTGACCGGAGTCCTGTTCCAGCCAATACACGTTTTGCCAGCTGGTTTCATGGGTCCAGTAAGGTTTATCAATATCGATGGAAACGGTTTCGGTGACCGGAATAACGGTGAATGTTGTATCGTAAAACGTGACCTGCTGAGGGGCGCCGCGTTGCCACTGTGAATCCACCGGTAAACCATAGTGGTGTTCTTCCACATCGATGTGATACTGCCAGTTTGCGTTTGATAGCGGCTGCGATCTGAGGGGGTTACCCTGTAGATTGTCGGTATACTGCAGATCGACATCCAAACCAGAAATACGGATGATTTTATCCTGATCCATGGCTACTACAATATGATCTGCAGACACCCACTTATCCTGACCGTCCTCGATATATGCCAGGGCCATATAAACGGGTAATCGCTCACCATGCAATACTTTAAGGAAGTCTATTCTGCTCTCTCTAACCTGCTCCAAAGATAACGAGGGGCCATCTTCGAAAAATGCCAGACGCAGGGTTTCCAGGTACAACCTGTTTACATTTGAACAACCAACCAGCAGAACGCTGACGGCTACCATGATGAAAAACCGAAGAAATGTTGCAACAGACATGAAAGACTCGGTTCAGCCTAATGTAATTCCATAACCAATAAAAAAGCCGCCCAACAG
>JAYZXK010000300.1:0-7963 GCA_036141415.1 Pseudomonadota bacterium | reverse complement strand
ACTTACTATAGAAAATTCACAGTAACTCGCAGTGCCACTCATTGCTGAATTCTCTACATTATATATTGATAACAACACTTTACACTCGGTTATGAGCTAGTTTCCAATAATTTATTTGGGAAGGGAAAAAGGCTGTTGATGGTGAGCCAGACTTTTGAGGAGATCCCTGATATCGCTCTGCGATTAAGGGATGACAGATTGGGTTGGTTTATTGAAAACCCTAATCTGACTTGGATTTAAAGCGCAGACTTAATAAACCAAGGCATTATGAATGCTGTCGCTGCGCTGATATGTGGTCTGATATTTTGCCGGTGATAACCAGCAATAAAAATTATTCGTAATGACGTTCCATCCACATAATCTGCATTTTGAGATCATTGATTTCTTTTTTTGCATCAGCTAATTCTTCAACAATCGAAAGATCCTGGATTGCGTTATCATCACGTGAAGTGTTCAGAGCATTGCTATCTTGTTGTGACATAAGTATTTACCACGCTTTGTAATAGATGAAGGGTACTAGTAAATGAAACTATAACTGGAAACATACAGCATTTATTACATAATTTCCAAAAAATGAGCGAATACCTGGCATTAATTTGATAAATAGTTATATGTACAGCCTAAACCTAACAAATGAATTTTGTGCCAAGCGGCATTTTCCAATATCGAAATAACATCACAAAATACTGTTATTAAAATGTTTTTCATATTTATAAAAAACCTCCCGCAGTTTCGGGAGGTTTTTTGAACGTAAGCGTGATAAATATTTTGCTCAACTAACCATGTAATAAAACCTGTAACTATTCTTAAATCTTACAGAATCTATTCCTGCTAAACCTGCCCAGGCATACTAATAAAGCCGGGTAACTGCTTGATGCGATCGATCCAGGCCAGGATATGCGGGTAATCATCCAGAGAAATACCGCCCTCTGGTGCAATCGCTACGTATGGCATCACGGCGCAGTCGGCAATAGTTGGGTGTCCGAGCGCCAGCCAGTCATGCTCGGCCAGGTGGTCGTTCAATAAGGTCAGGATATCGGTAGAAATGTTCAACGCGGCTGGCTTATCAAATTCAAAACCAAATTTATCCACCAATCGGGCCACATTCGGGCCGTGTTGAATTTCGTTCGCCGCGGTAGACAGCCATTGCTGTACTTCAGCCATTTGCTGTGGGTCGGAAGGTAACCAGCTCTCTAAATCGTACAGGCGTGCTAGATACACCAGCATTGCCTGGGAGTCGCGTAACACAACTTCTCCATGTTCTAACACTGGTAGCTGGCCAAATGGGTTTAATGCCAGCATGACTGAACTTTTGTGTTCACCGGCCATAAAATCCACCGGCACAATTTCCAGCTCAATGTTAGCCAGGGCGGCAAACAGACGCACTTTATAACAGTTTCCGGACAGCTCAAGATCGTACAATTTCATGCTTTCTCTCCATGTTAAAAGAAGGTTAAATCACTCAAAGGCACCTTAACTTGTCTGTTTTTCGCAAAAAATATGCGATATTTAATTTCTGTAAACCGTTTTTCGCACTAATAAGGCCAGTATGGACAAATTAAAAGCCATGAAAGTCTTTGTTGAGATTGCCGATATGGGCAGCTTAACGGCGGCAGCCAATAGCCTGGAAACCTCACTTACTTCGGTTGTGCGCACGCTTGCCGCGTTGGAAGACCACCTGAAAGTGCGACTGTTTAATCGCAACACCCGGCACATTGCCATTACCGATGAAGGGCGAGAATACTATCTGCGCTGCCGTACTATACTGGCCGAAGTCAATGACGCCGAAAGTATGCTTATTGATCGCCAGGCTGAGCCCCTGGGCAAAGTTACGGTAACCGCGCCGGTGACTTTTGGTAAACGCCATGTCGCACCTAAAATTAACGCCTACCTCAACCAGTACCAAAAAATGCAGGTTAACCTGGTGTTACTCGACCGCCCGGTAGATATGCTCAGTGAAGGCATTGATATTGCCCTGCGCATTGGTCGCATCGGCAACCATGATTTAGTGGCGCGACAGTTAGGCTCAATGCGTCATGTGCTGTGCGCCAGCCCTGACTTTATGGCCGGACAGACGGCGCCTGAACACCCGCAGGATATCGCCAGCCAGCCTTGTGTTCACCTAAGTGTGCTGGATAACCCCGAAGACTGGCATTTTCAACATGGTATTAAACTGATGTCTGTGGCCATGCAACCCCGCTTAATTACCAATCAGGTAGATGCTGCGCTCGATGCCTGCATTGCCGGCGTGGGCTATTGCCGCTTTTTACATTATCAGGTAAGTGACGCCGTTAAGCGTGGTGATTTACAGATTTTACTGCCCGACTTTGAGCCTCACCCGCTGCCAGTACACTTACTGTATGCGCCGGTAAAACTGCAAACCAAACGTCTTCGCTCTATGACTGACTGGCTTACCCAGTCGCTGCAGCAGGATCTCACTGTTATCTCTCAGGGAGGCAAACCATGATCCGCCCGGCCGACTCACTGCTAACAGAGATTCGAAGCTGTACACTGTGCGCCGGTAACCTGCCTTACCCACCGCGGCCTATTGTGCAAATTGAGGAACAGGCACGTATCCTGATTATTGGCCAGGCACCGGGAATAAAAGCACACGACAGCAGCCAACCCTGGAATGATGCCAGTGGCGACAAGTTACGTGGTTGGCTGGGCGTTAACCGCGAGCAGTTCTATTCACCAATCTTTACCCACCTGCCAATGGCGTTTTGTTTTCCCGGCTATAAAAATGGCGCTGATGCGCCGCCGCCTAAAATTTGCGCCGTTACCTGGCACGCTAAAGTTCAAGCGCAATTAAAACCCGCGCTCACGCTATATATTGGTCGCTATGCTCAGCAGTATTATCTGCCCGAATATAAAACTTTAACTGAGGCAGTAAGGCTCACCACACAGTCACCAGGTAATGCATACTCGCTACCGCATCCATCGGGGAGAAATAACCGCTGGCAGGCGCGCAACCCGTGGTTTGAGGCGCATTCGCTCGAAGTGTTACGCCGTAGCGTTGCTGAGGTGTTAGGGTAATCTAACAGTAATAATCAGCACTGAGCCGCAAAAAAGAGCGCGGGATAAACACCAATTAATAGCCTTTTATGCAGAACCAGCGAAAGCGACTTTCAAGGAGAAAAACAGGATATAAAAACTGAATTTACTCGTAGATTGCGGGCTTACGACTAATGCGGTTAATAAAACGCCACATCAGCTGGACAGGCCAGCAATGTTTCTTTATATTGCGCGCCTTTAATGCCTTTTCACCGGCGTCCGCCAATTTTTATCTATCCCGGGATCTGTTTTGATTACTACCGCCAACATCACAATGCAATTTGGCTCTGAGCCACTGTTTGAAAATATTTCTGCTAAATTCGGCAACGGCAATCGCTATGGCCTGATTGGCGCGAACGGCTGTGGTAAATCCACTCTGATGAAAATTCTGAGCGGCAAATTAACGCCCACTGCGGGCAATGTGTCGCTGGCTCCGGGCACCAAGCTGGGTATTTTGAATCAGGACCAGTTTGCCTTTGAAGACATGAGCGTAGTCGATGCTGTGATCATGGGCGACCGTGAACTCTGGGAAGTAAAACAGCGCCGCGACGAAATCTACTCCAAAGCCGAAATGAGCGAAGCAGAAGGTATGGAAGTAGCCGAGCTGGAAGTGCAGTTTGCGGAAATGGATGGTTACACCGCTGAGTCCCGCGCCGGTGATATTCTGATTTCGGCCGGCATTGAAGAAAGCTATCACTTTGGTTTAATGCGCGAAGTAGCACCAGGCCGTAAGGTTCGTGTGCTGCTGGCCCAGGCATTATTTGCCGAACCAGACGTGTTGCTACTCGACGAACCTACCAACAACCTGGATATTTATACCATTCACTGGCTGGCCGAAGAGCTTAACAAGCGTAAGTCCACCATGATCATTATTTCCCACGATCGCCACTTTTTAAACTCGGTTTGTACCCACATGGCCGATATTGATTACGGCGAATTGCGCATTTACCCAGGTAATTACGACGCTTTCGTCGAAGCGGCAGCACTGGTGCAGGAACAGCTGCAAAACGAAAATGCCAAGAAAAGCGCAGAAATTGAAGAGCTGCAAAGCTTCGTTGCGCGCTTCTCTGCCAACGCCTCAAAGGCAAAACAGGCCACCTCGCGGGCCAGACGCCTGGAGAAGATCGAGCTGGCCGACATTAAGGCTTCGAGCCGTCGTAAACCTTATATTCAGTTTAAGCAGCACAAAAAGCTTCACCGTTTAGCCATTACCCTGGAAGAGCTCGGTCACGGTTACACCGGTGAGCACCTGTTCAGTGGCGGCAACCTGCTGCTGGAAGCCGGTGCCAAACTGGCCATTATTGGTGAAAACGGTGCCGGTAAAACCACCTTACTTAAATGCCTGATTGGTGATGAAACCGCCAAAGAAGGTACCGTAAAGTGGGCCGAAAATGCTGCTGTGGGTTATGTGCCTCAGGATAGCTCAAAAGACTTTGCCAACGACATGACCATGTTTGAATGGATGTCACAATGGCGCCAGCCCAAACATGATGATCTGCAGGTAAAAGCCATGCTGGGCCGCCTGCTGTTTGGCTCTGACGACTTTAACAAGAAAGTCAGCGTGTGCTCAGGGGGTGAAAAGAACCGCCTGTTGTTTGGTAAAATTATGCTTCAGGACATTAACGTACTGGTTATGGATGAGCCCACCAACCACCTGGACATGGAATCTATCGAGGCGCTTAACATTGCGCTGATGGCCTTTGAAGGCACAGTAATCTTTGTTAGCCACGACCGTGAATTTGTTGAATCACTGGCCACCCAGGTAATCGAAATTAAAGATAAGCAAATCACTCACTTCGACGGCACCTACGAAGAATTCCAGGCGCATCTGGGCAACTAATCGGCAATGGTACTGGCTTTGGGCGCAAACCGGGCCAGTACCGTTACCAGCAAGGCGGGTAAAAATGTCACGCTCAACACAGTGGAGACAAAAATACCGCTGAGTACGATAATCCCTACCCCACGATAAAGTTCTGTCCCTTCACCGGGGATCACCACCAGCGGTGCCAGCCCGAAGATCGTGGTACAGGTAGACATCATTATTGGCCGTAAACGCACTTCCACAGCCTGTTTTACCGCACTATATAAAGTTTCGTCCTGAGCCAGTAATCGCCGGGTCTGATCAACTATCAGAATTGGGTTATTCACCACCGTGCCCAGCAAAATTAGAAAGCCCAGCATGGTGCTCATATCAAAGGGTTGGTAAGCACCGCCGAGCATGCCCGATCCAGCGTTTTTGGCAATTAACCCCAACAGACCACCCGCCATACCAAGAGCAACATTGGTCACAATACACGCCGGGTAGCCCCAATGATTAAAGATGGCCACCAGCAACAGGTAGCACAACGCAATGGCAATCAAAAAGTTTACCGATAAGGCATCCTGGGTGGCGGCGAGCTGATCGGCCGCGCCGGTGATCCGGGTACTCACACTTTGCGGGATAGCACCGCTGTCGCGCAGCTCCGGCAATAAGGTGTTTTTAACCGTGTTAACGGCGGTTTCAAGGGCCACTTCTTTGGGGGCAATCACATATACCGAAACAGTGCGCTCGCCATCAATGCGCCGCACCGTGTCGCTGCGTTTACTTTCCAGTAAAGTGGCAATGGCGTTGAGCGGTAATATGGTGCCTTGCGGGGTAAGAATGGGCGTTGTGGCAAGTTGCTCAATGCTCTGCTGATTGCCAGCATTGCTGAACAAAAACATATCCACCTGATCGTCATTGAGTAAAAACTCATCCACAAAGGCCCCGTCACTCACTGCGGCCACCGAGTAGCCAAAATCATCGCCATTCATGCCGAGTTCGGCAAGTCGCTGCCAGTCCGGGCGAATTTCAATAAAGGGTTGTTCAAGGGTTAGCGAACCGGGATCGGAATTTATTTGTGGATTATTAAAGTAGCTATCCGCTTTGGTGTATAAGGCATTGGCGGCCTGGTATAACGCATTAATATCACTGCCGGAAAAGTCTACCGCCACCGCCCGGGTACCCCCATCGTTACTGGAGATAATCGAACCTTTGGTGGAGAAAGCCCGCATGCCGGGGTAGCTCTCAAACTTCTCGTTTATAAGTGCCATCATATCGCCCACCTCGTCGGGATTAACCGGCATGGCGACCATCCACACGCTACCTATGCTTACTCGCATATTGTAAAACTGCAGGGCGGGAAATTCAGCCTCACCACGCCCGTAAGCTTCCGGATCGGCATTCACGAACGGTGTAAAGAATGCCCTGAGCTCATCGCCAATTTTCTGCATGGCCGATAAGTTGTAATCCGGTGGTGCGGTCATGGTCGAAAACGCCTTGGGCTCCTCGCCTTCCGGCAGGTATTCCGCCGCCGGCATCAGCCACCAGGCGCTGCCTAATATCAACACCGCTCCTGCCACAACGATTGCCAGCGCCCGAAAACGCGTGGCAATAACCGCAGCAACCAGCCCCAGGCACTTTGCGGTAAACCATTTCTGGCCACTGGCGTCGTTATCTTCTGGTTTGGGCTGACGGGCCATGGCTACCGGAATAACGAAAATGGCGGTCAGCATAGAGGCAAAAATCGCCCCGGCGATGGCGATGGCAACATCGGAGTAAAGCTGCCCGGCTTCCTGCTCAATAAACAAAATGGGCGCAAACACCAGGATGGTGGTTACCGTAGAGGCAAGCACCGCCGGCCACACATCTTTCACCCCTTCCACCGAGGCTTTAAACCTGCTCAGCCCCTGACGCCGGAGCTGTACAATGGATTCGAGCACCACAATGGTGTTGTCTACCGTCATGCCAATGGCGAAAGCCACCCCGGCCATGGAAATAACGTTAATGGTGCGGCCAAAGGCCAGCAAAGCAATAAACGCAGCAATAGTACACAACGGAATCCCCATTACGCCAATGAGCGTGGAGCGCACCGAACGCAAAAAATAGAACATCACCAGGGTCGCCAGCCCTGCCCCTAATGCCAGGTTAACCATCACGTTGTGCAGCGAACTGGAAACATACAGCACGTCGTCGGTAAACAGCTCCATTTTAAGGCCGTTGGGGCGCAATACCTGCTCGTTAAGTTCATCAACAATTGGCAGGATCTGCTGTTTAATGGCTATTACGTTTGAGCCGGTTTCACGACGAACCGCGAGCCCAAGGTTACGATCGCCATTGGCATAGGAAAGCTGGCGCCGTTCAAAGTGGTCGAGTTTAACTTCGGCCACATCCTTTAAATACACGTTGGTATTGTTGATGCGCTGGATGATGAGGTTTTCCAGCTCGTTTAACTGCTCAAAACGCCCCACCACCCGCAATAAATAGCGGCTTTTATCGGCTTCGATGTCACCGGCGGAGGAGTCCTGGTTGCGCTGGACAATGGCATTACGCACCTCAATCAGGCTGATACCGCGCTGGGCCAGCTTTGCCGGATCGACCATGATTTGGACCTGACGACGGGAGCCGCCACTGATTTCAATTTGCGATACGCCCTCAACGCTTTCCATTTGCGGGCGAACCACCTCGTCGGCAAAGTCATAAAGCATATCAATATCCAGCGCCATGGGATTACCCTCAGCGGGGATCAACTGAAAGTACATGAAGGCGTTACTGGAAAAGGAGTCAGAGAATAACTGGGGCTGGTCGACATTCTCCGGGTAATCAGGCACCTGACTTAGCGCGTTACTGACCCGGATCAAGGCTTCATTAACATCCACACCAAACGGGAATTCAAGCTCTACCCGCCCCTCGCCCATTTCGGCAAAGGAGATCATCCGTTTTAACCCGGTGATATTGCGCAGGTAGCGTTCCTGCTCTATGAGGATCTCTTTTTCGATGTCTTGCGGCGTGGCACCAGGCCAGCCGGTTTGCACGGAGATGGTTCTAACTTCCAGATCAGGGATCATCTGCACAGGAATCGACAGCGCCGCCACAATCCCCATAATACAG
>JAYZXK010000299.1:0-4946 GCA_036141415.1 Pseudomonadota bacterium | reverse complement strand
GATATATGCCGCCGCTTATGGGGAAGCCGGGAAGCCTGGTGGGCGGCCGGATTACTGCTGGCCAGCGTGCAGTTTGTTCTGCAGGCGAAAAGCGCACAAATCGACGCCAGTGGGTGCATGTGGGTGACGCTGGGCTGCTATGGCTTATTGCGGTCGACGCTGTGCCAGGCAGGGCATATTACGTGGTGGCTGGCAGGATGTGTGGCCATGGGATTGGGTATTATGACCAAAGGGGTTGGTTTTTTAGCACTGTTAATGTTGCTGCCCTATGCTCTTGTGTTGTGGCGTCAGACTCCGCTGCAAACCTTACCAAAGCGATATCATTGGGGATGGTGGGCAACAGGTGTACTGACCATGCTGGTAACATTGTTGCTTTGGCTACTGCCAATGCTGCTGGCTGTGGATGGCCGGTTGGATCCGGCCTATAACGCTTATCGTGACAATATCCTGATGAAGCAGACTGTCACCCGGTACGCCAACTCCTGGCACCACATCAAGCCATTCTGGTACTTTCTGATAAACGTTGTGCCCTGGGCGTGGCTACCGCTGGTGGTGTTATTACCCTGGCAATGGCCACACTGGCGCAGCGCCTGGAGAAAAAATGACGCACGCATTGTGATGCCGCTGGGGTTTGTGTTGCTGGTGCTGGTGTTTTTTAGCATGAGTCCGGGCAAGCGTGGGGTCTATATCCTGCCGGCGCTACCGATGCTGGCGTTGGCCATGGCGCCTTACATGCCGCACACCGCGGACAAAAAGTGGTTGTCCCGCATCCTGTGGGGGATACCTTTACTGATTGGTGGTAGCTTGTTTGTGTTGGGGTTACTGGGTTTGGTTGATACCGGGCCCGTTGCTAAACTTAATCAACGTTATGAAGTGGATGGCAGCGGCCTGTTTCTGACCACCGGGCTGGCGGCTTTGGTAGTATTGTTTGCGGTACGCCGCAGAGCAGGCTGGCAAGCCTGGGGCGTAACCATGCTGGTGCTATGGTGCAGTTATAGTGTGGGGTTTGCCAGCTTACTTAACCCAATTCGCACACCGGCCGCAGTATGGCAGGTAATCGATAGCAGTGTTCCTGCTAATAACGAAATAGCACTGTTAGATACCGGAGAGCAGTTTATGCTATTTGCTCGTCGGCCAATTGTGCACTTTGGTTATCATACGCCGCCCGAAGCCGAAATGTTTGCCGCGTGGCACTGGCTAAAGATGAATCCGGCAGGGCATTTGTTGCTTCCGGCCAGTCGGGAGACAGTCTGTTTAGATCTGACCAAAGGACACTCTGTAGGGAAGGCACACAGAGAGGATTGGTTAATTTTAGGAGCCGAGGGGCTTCGCGCAGACTGCCCACATTCCGATATCAGAACGACGACGTTTCGTTATGAGCCGATAAACCCGTTGATCCGATAGCCGGGTAATGGCTATGCTGATAGCTCATTAGATTTCAATCCGTTGCAGAGTTTCCAATATGAGCACACATGGCCAGGAGCACAACCACCATCATCATTCTCACGCTCATAACCATGGTCATCACCACCATCATGATATCGCCGAAGACAGAATCAGCTGGGCGTTCTGGCTCAATTTTATTTTTACCATTATTGAGTTTATCGGTGGCTGGCTTACTAACAGTGTGGCGATCATGGCCGACGCGGTTCACGATTTGGGGGATTCGCTGGCGATTGGTCTTGCCTGGTATCTCAGTAAAGTGGGTAAGCGCGATGCTACCGAACAGTATTCCTACGGGTTTAAGCGCCTTAGCTTACTGGGCGCTTTGATTAATGGTTTGATCCTGGTTGTGGGGTCGGTATGGGTGCTGACTGAAGCCATTCCTCGTTTGTGGTCACCTGAAATGCCAGTGACTGAGGGCATGATTGTGCTGGCCATCTTAGGCATTGCGGCAAATGGTTTCGCAGCCTACAAGCTGCATGGTGGAGACACCTTAAACGAGAAGGTTCTCAACTGGCATTTACTGGAAGATTTACTCGGCTGGGTGGCGGTGTTGATAGTCGCTATCGTGCTGCAGTTTGTTGACTGGCCGATACTGGATCCACTGCTGTCGATAGTGTTTACCTTATTTATTTTGTTTAAAGTGGTGAAGCACGTTATTCATACAGTAAAGCTATTTCTTCAGGTTAACCCTGATAGCGATAAGCGTGCCGCTATTTTAGCTTCGTTACAGGAAATTGAGCACGTGGGTGCTTTGCATCATGTTCATTTCTGGTCTCTGGATGGCGCCAGTCATGTGCTTACCGCACATCTTGAGCTGGATAAGCGCATTGATGTGACTGCGCTGATTGAATTAAAAGCCCGGGTCGCCAAAGCCCTTGAACCCTTTAACCTGGACCATACAACAATAGAATTTGAAATGCCCGGCGAGCATTGCAGGGATAATGCTAAGTAGTGTAAGGCCCCGGGAGGGTGACCGGGCCAATCAAATGGTCCCGGCCACAGGGCACACACACTCAGGAGCCAGGGCAGACGACAGGCGTTTCTACCCGGGTAAAGCGGATATCTGACAGTTTAAACCCGGTGGCATCCTCGGCGGAGAGTGCCATGGGCACGTATATCTCACGCAGATTAACGCCCTTATCAACAAAGCAGCTCAGTGGAATTGCTACGCTCTGCCAGTTGTTGTCAGCAGTGGTAAAATCGTCCAGGGCCAGTTCAGCTTCGCAGCCATCACCACAAGACATGGAAACGGTCATCCCGGTTGTTGCTGAACGCTGAATATCAAAGGCCAGTACACCTGTTGGCACAGCGTAATCGAGCAGATCTTCCGGGAAAGGCGAGAAGAAGCGGATGCTGTCTTCGCTGCTACCGAACTCAATCTGCAGCGTATCTTCCTGCACGTGACGGTCGGCAGTGCGGATACTAAGGGTATTAACACTCAGTACGTTACTGTTCATTGCGCCTTGCTCGCCGGCACTGGTGGCGATAAGTGACCACGGCTGTTGTACGCTCTGCTGAAAAATTACCGCATCGCCGGCGGCGTTGGCAGCGCTATTCACAGACTCATCGAGTTGCGTCAGATCTGCGTTTTCACCGTAGCTCAGGCCGTAGTCGTAGGCAAATAGCGGTTGCTTGCCATCACCCTTATTAACCGGGTTCTGGAATGGGTCGGCTGGCCATGAGAACGACAGCTTGCCGTGCATTGGGTAGTTAACTGAACCGTCTGGTTTGCTGAATAATACGTCGGCTACACCACCGCCTTCTGAGCCAGGTAGCCAGGCAACAACAAATGCATCCGATGCGTTTAGCTCAGGCGTAACCCACAACGGGCGACCAGTAATGAACACCGATACCACCGGAATACCCTGCGCCTTTAGGGATTTCAGCAGTGCCAGGTCCTGCTTGTCGCCACGCTGATACTCCACGTTGGCGATATCACCGTTACCTTCGGCATAGGGTGTTTCACCAAATACCACAATTGCCACATCAGGCTTTTCTGTGAAGCTGCCATCCACGCTTAATTCAGCCTCACCGCCGGCGGCTTCCACGGTTTGCTCAATACCTGTGTAGATAGAGGTGGCTCCCGGGAAGTCACTGTTTTCATTGCCGGTGCCTTGCCAGGTGATAGTCCAGCCGCCGGATTGCTTACCAATGTTGTGCGCGCCATCACCGGCGACCAGTACCCGACTATTTGGCGCAAGCGGTAGTAGTTGTTGGTTATTTTTTAGCATCACCAACGATTTACGTACGGCTTCACGGGCGATTTCGCGGTGGGCATCAGCACCGATAACCGACATGTCTCCCGACAGGCTGCGATTAGCCGGTGACGGCAGGTCGAACAGACCAACGCGTAATTTCACCCGCAGTACCCGGCTAACGGCGTCATCAAGCCGTGCCATGGGGATTTCGCCACTGTTGACCTGAGCAATCAGGTTTTCCATTAAAGGCTTCCAGGTTGGGGTAGGCGCCATGTAAACATCCAGACCTGCCAGTAAAGCCTGCGGGCAGTTATCGTTAGTGCAGCCCGGGATCTGGCCGTGGCCGTTCCAGTCACCTACCACAAAACCATCAAAGCCCATTTTGTCTTTAAGAACGTCGGTAAGTAAGTATTTGCTACCGTGTATTTTTTCGCCGTGCCAGCTATTGAAAGACGCCATTACAGACTGTGAACCGGAATTTAAGCCGTGCACATAGCCTTGCGCATGGATGTCGAACAGCTCCTTTTCACTGGCCAGGTTGTTACCCTGATCATCGCCCTTATCGGTACCGCCATCGCCAACAAAGTGTTTAACGGTGGAAATGACATGCTGGTCGTCGATGTTGCCATCGCTGATATCCCCTTGCAGGCCGGTAACGATGGCGCGCGCATACTCTCCCACAATAGCGGGATCTTCGGAGTAACTTTCGTAGGTGCGGCCCCATCGATCGTCACGTACAACTGCAACGGTTGGAGCAAAAATCCAGTCTATACCGGTGGCACGTACTTCTTTGGCGGTAGCGGTAGCTATTTCCTCAATTAACGCCGGGTCCCGCATGGCACCCAGGCCAATGTTGTGAGGAAACAGTGTGGCGCCAATCACGTTATTGTGACCGTGCACCGCGTCGGTGCCCCACATGGTTGGAATGCTGCTGCCGTCGAGTGAGTCATCGATGGATGCCTGATACATGGCTTCGGCCAGATCGATCCATTCCTGCGGCGTTGCATGTTTGTTTGCGCCCGGGAAAGAACCGCCACCATTCAGGTAAGAGCCAAAACCGTAGCGGCGCATGTCTTCTACCGTAACATCGCGGATCTCTGGCTGGATAAGTTGAGCGACTTTTTGCTCTACTGTCATGTTGGCCAGCAGCGCTTCAACCTTGGCTTCAACGGCTTGCTTATTAGTGATAGGCGATTGAATTTGCGGCCAGTAATCCGGAACAGTTACGGTATTGGCAGATTGGCTGTCAGTTTCTGATGTGCTGCAAGCGGTTAACGCTGCAACCCCAATGGCTGCTGCAGC
>JAYZXK010000298.1:0-5276 GCA_036141415.1 Pseudomonadota bacterium | reverse complement strand
TCACCATCTGTCATATCCGGCAGGTCGCCACCCTGAGCGAGTGCAGTGCTCAGCGGTGCCGCATTAGCTATAACAAATGAAGGGGTATCAAGCTCGAAACTTTCATCATCAAGGGTTATCTGTAACTTTTGCGGGCTGCTGGTGTTCATTGCTTTCCACAGACCCTCAAGATAAGCCATCTGACCACCGTTATTCTTTTCTTCGCGGTCGGCATGTTCAATCATTTGCGACTCAAAGCCGATGGCAGACACCAGGAGCATTAATTTACCATTACATTCCGCGGTATCCACCGGTGTATATTGTTGTTCACAAATTACCTCGCAGGCGCGGGTGATGGGAGCGAGCTTGCTGCGCAGGCCATATACAATCTGGCTTAATGCATTGGCGGTGCCCAATGGAATTATGCCCAGCACCTTCTGGTGTTCGCGGGTTACTGTAGCGACTTCTGTTACCGTGCCGTCACCACCACAGGCAATGAGTATTTCGTTACCTGCCGTAATGGCCTGACGAGCCTGCCAGGTGGCATCGAGCTCTGGTGTGGTTTCGTAAATGGTGACCCTGAACTGACTGTTCAAATAGGAGAGGATTTCTTCCTTATACGTTTTCCACTTGCCGCCGCCTGCTACCGGGTTGGCGATGAGTGCCAGTTGCGTACTTAATTTCAAACGGCCTCGTTGTTTCACCGCTGAGAGACTCTTAAGCTGGTGTTTATTGAGTCTGGCCGTCGCTCGTACTGACTGGATCTTATTCATTACATCCACCACTGAAAGCGCATCGTTTCGGGCCAGCAGGTAGGCAGCCATTACCAACACTGAGCGACCGCGCCCTAATGCACAATGAACCAATATTTTGCGGCCATCACGAACGTGTTGATCAATCCAGTTTAGTGCCAGGTGAAGCTGCTCACTGGTAGGGCTGGCATGGTCGAGTACCGGAATGTTCAGGTAATCCACATCATAGCGGTAACTGGTCCAGTCCAGTCCGTCGAATTCTGCGGTGACATCCAGAATACAGTCGATCCCCTGATTGCTGAGTTTTTCAATGTCGCTACCGACCAGTCGTGTACCCAGATACAGCTGTTCTTCGATTTTCTGAATATTGGGTACCTTGTCGGTTTTGCGTTCATAAAAGTTATAGAATCGGGCACCCAGCAGAAAAGGAATAAACAGCCATCTTACGTAAACCGGGATCCGCCCGTCTTCGCGTTTTCTGAATAATTCGGGGTAGTTAGTCAAATAAGCCACACATACGGCAAACAGCGATGCCGCAGTCCACAGAATGACTATATTTATCCACCAGTAGGGCACATAAGCCGCAATGACACAGAGTAAAATGCCAGCCAACAGATAATACTTAACCATCTTCATTGGTTATTCTCTCCCTCAGTGAACCCACAATCGTTAGCGCCGTACTAGTTACAGCAAGCAGTTAAAACGTTAGTTTCGGTAATACTGGTAATACAAGTATTGTGCCGTGCGGTTAATTTTAGTGGGGTGAAGGCTTGTTTAAGTTAATCAATTTTATCGGTTTTCAGGCCAGTTGGTGGCTGCTTATCCTGTACCAGAATCAATACTGGTGGGTGGTTGCTGCGCTGTTGATTGCCCATATTGTGCTGGTTGGGGAGTCACTCACAGAATTCGCCGTAGTGCTGGTTGCAGCAATAGCAGGCGTCATTACCGATAGCCTGCTGGCAATGTTTGGTGTGTACATTTTTTCTGGTTCCGGGCAATTCTTACCGATCCCTTTCTGGCTTGTTTTACTTTGGTTCGCCTTCGCCTCTACGCTGAGGCACAGCCTGGCATATCTCAGCACACACTACTGGTTAGCTGCCGGGCTTGGTGCAGTGGGCGGTACGCTTAGCTACGTGGCGGGTATGAAGTTACAGGCAGTTACCTTTGGCTTAGCTTTGTATCCCACCGTAATCTTACTTGCCGCCATCTGGGCATGCCTTATGCCTGTGATCTTTTTGCTAAGCCAACGCGTTGAAGCCGTAGCACAACGTGTTAATGGCAGTGACACATACCAAACCACAAAGGAGAAGTTATGACACCCTTGTCGATGGTAACGGGAGGTAACCGTGGGATCGGTTTTGCAATAGCAGAAGGCTTGCTGAAGCTGGGACACAAGGTATTACTGGTAGCCCGTGATGAAGAAGAAGCCGAACAGGCCTGCGCAGATCTCAATGGCGATGTACATCCAATCGTGATGGACATCACTGCACAGGGAGCAATGGAAGACGCTCTCACACGAGCAGTGGCGGTGTTTGGCGATATCGATATATTGATCAATAACGCCGGGGTGATGCACAGTGACGAACTCGCTGAGCTCACTGCAGGCGACCTGCAGTCATCGTTTGATGTGCATGTGAAAGGTCCGGCGATGCTGACTAAAGCCGTATTACCCGCCATGCTGGACAACAATTTTGGTCGTATTATTAATGTTTCAAGCGGATACGGCAGCTTTGCCGAGAAACTCGGCGGACCGCCAGCTTATGCGGTAACGAAAGCGGCGCTGAATGCGCTGACAGTGAAAACGGCGGCGTCAGTGCCAGCCGGTAAAAACGTTAAGGTAAATGCTATGTGCCCGGGGTGGGTCCATACCCGTATGGGCGGCTCCAGTGCGCCGTTAACGCCGGAAGAGGGCGCCGACACGGCTATCTGGCTGGCCAGTCTCGATGAGGACAGTCCTAACGGGATGTTCTTCCGCAAACGCAAACCTATCAGCTGGTAGATTGGTATTACCGCCGGTGTGAATATTTTTCACACCGGCGGGCAGTTCTGGGGGGACCTTTATTGATAGTTTCCTCTATTTTTCCATGTCTAAAAATCTATCTTATTGAAAGTTAAAGGATATTTTTCCCTTTTCTGAATTGGCGTCGACTTTGCAGGTTTAACCGTAACAACTGCTGCAAAGCGACAGGTGATAAACCATCGGCCGTTTCAGGAAGGAGAATATTCAGTGAGTGAGTCTTTAGCGATGTCTGCGAGTGCTGGTAACCAGGAAAAGGTGGCTATAACTCAGGAGCATTATCAACCTGCATTAGTCTCTGTTGGGGTAGTGCTGTATGAGTGGAATGAGGCCGTTCGCCAACGTGTGCAGCGTCTTGGCGGTCAGTTTGGTAACAGTGGCATCAAATTACAGTTACTTACCCATTCTGATTTAGTCAGGCAGGATGACAAGACTAAGCACCTTCACGGGGTTGTTTTTCAATTGCCGCCAAATGGCAACAGCCCGCTGGCAAGACGTTTCGAGTTAATATTCCGCCAGAGCCAACAGGCTTTGCTGACCCATTGTGATGTTGCTGCAGCGTTTACCGTAGACCAGGACGATGACATCTCGAATATTGAACTGGCGATGCAGGTAAGTTTTGCTTCTCACGGCGCAGATTGTCAGTGGTTGGGGCTTGATTACTCTGCCGCTGACTCAGTATCGTTTCAATCCTGGTGCGAAGGGATAGTGATGTCGGTACGCCAGTCCGTCAACAAAACCGCCACGCTCGCAGCTTAGATGAAAATGAACTCTAATATTTAGACCCGTAATAAAAATGTCACGAATTGAGCAAAGATGGTTATTCAATTCATTACAGGATATTTTTAATGTTAACCCCACATAACAATCAAGGTTTAAATATTATTGTATAAAAAACAGTGTTTTAATTATTTATTTCGGCAAGTTGATACGCCTTGCTGCAGCACGGGTGAATGACCTTTATACGGTTTGTAGATAGCTGTTTTAATGGATTTTACGCCTTTCTCTCCCAGTTTTCGCCCTTGTAATAAATGTTTATGTGCGTATAATTAGACCTCTAATTAATATTGGTATTAAGTTAACGACAAAAAATACAAAGGCAATATTTTTCTATGGCGTTTGAAAGTTACATCTCATTAGCGATTTATTTTGCAGTTATGCTGGGCATCGGGTTGTTCGCATACAAGCAATCAACCAGTGACATTTCCGGTTACATACTGGGTGGCCGTCAGGTAAGTCCTCACGTAACTGCGTTATCTGCTGGTGCGTCTGATATGAGCGGATGGATGCTGATGGGATTACCCGGCGCGATGTTTCTAACCGGTTTTGACGCCATGTATATTGCAATTGGTCTGGTTGCCGGTGCGTTAGCTAATTACTTTCTGGTCGCACCGAAGCTGCGTGTTTACACCGAAGTGGCCGATGATTCGCTGACTATTCCGGAGTTTTTCGCGAAACGCTTTGGTCGTTCTAATGCCAGTGTGAGAATGGTTTCAGCGGGCATTATTGTGATGTTTTTTACGTTGTATACATCGGCTGGCTTAGTGGCTGGCGGTAAGCTTTTTGAAAGCGCGTTTGGCATGGGATATCAGACCGGGCTGATCATTACGCTGGCGGTAGTGGTGTCTTATACACTGTTGGGCGGTTTCCTGGCGGTAAGCATGACCGACTTCGTACAGGGCTGCATTATGTTTGTGGCGTTGGTATTAGTACCGATTGTAGCGTTTACTGAATTTGACAGCCTGGCGCAGATGAACAGCGCGGCACTGGAATCAGTTCCGTCGTTAAGTGAATCGTGGCAGCAGCTTACATTGCTTGGTCTGGTATCCAGCCTGGCATGGGGCTTAGGGTATTTTGGGCAGCCGCATATTATTGTGCGCTTTATGGCTATTCGCTCAGTAAAAGCCATTGCGACGGCGCGTAACATTGGTATGTCGTGGATGTTGGTAACCATTATTGGTGCATTGGGTACCGGCTTTGTTGGGATTGCTTATGCAAACCAGTTTGGCTTGCAGGTAGCCGATGCAGAGACTATTTTTATTATATTCTCTGAAATCCTGTTTCACCCTTTGATTAGTGGGTTTTTAATGGCGGCGATTCTGGCGGCTATCATGAGTACCATCTCATCACAGTTGTTGGTGTCGGCTAGCTCACTAACGGAAGACATTTACCGTGTTGTGAGTAAAAAAGAAGCGTCCCAGGAGCAAACCGTAGCGATAGGCCGCTATGGTGTAGCGGGTGTAGCCCTGGCAGCATTGCTGCTGGCATGGGATTCATCGAACAGCATCTTGTCTCTGGTTAGTAACGCATGGGCAGGCTTTGGCGCAGCGTTTGGTCCGCTGGTGCTGTTTTGTTTATACAAGAAAAATTTAACGCATAAAGCCGCTCTGGCAGGCATTATAAGTGGCGCCGTAACGGTACTGTTCTGGATCTATGCACCGGTCCTTGAAGGCGGCGCAACACTAAGCAGTGTGGTTTATGAGATTGTCCCCGGCTTTATCATTAGTTCACTGACTATCTGGGGCGTG
>JAYZXK010000297.1:0-7259 GCA_036141415.1 Pseudomonadota bacterium | reverse complement strand
GACAAGGTACAACTGCAAAATCTGGTCGATACCACACTGGCCACCTGGGGAAAAATAGATGTGCTGGTGTGCAATGCCGCCACCAATCCGGCCTATGGTCCGTTATCTAAACTGACCGATGAAGCCTGGGATAAAATCATGGACACCAACGTTAAAAGCACTTTCTGGCTGTGTAATATGGTGCTTCCCTTTATGGCTGAAGCAGGCAATGGCAGCGTGATCCTGCTATCCAGTATCGCCGCCTTAAAAGGTAACGATAAAATTGGCTGTTATGGCATGTCTAAAGCTGCAGAAGCCGCACTTTCCCGTAACCTGGCGGTGGAATGGGGCCCTAAAGGTATCCGCGTAAATTCCATCGCACCGGGCGTAATTGTAACCGACTTCGCCAAAGCTCTGGTTGAAGATCCAAACCGCAAAGCCATCGTGGAAAACCAAACGCCGTTACGTCGACTCGGACAACCCGAAGATATCGCTGGCATTGCCCAGTTTTTAGCCAGCTCTGCGTCTGCCTATGTCACCGGTCAGCTAATTGTGGCAGATGGCGGCACGACCATTTGTTAAGAGGAACCTTGCATGAGTGAACATCAGGCTACACTGGTTGATATACTGCCAGCCCATGCGTTCGATATCGATGCACTTCAACACTACGTTGAGTCCGCATGCGAGCAAACGTTTAACACATTTACAGTTCGACAGTTTCAGGGCGGGCAATCTAATCCAACGTTTCTGATAGATACGGATAAACAGCAATGGGTACTACGTAAAAAGCCCAACGGTAAATTGCTGCCCTCGGCACACATGATCAACCGGGAGTACAGGGTAATGGAGGCTCTGCACCCAACCGCTGTTCCGGTACCGGCAATGACACTGTATTGCGAAGACCCCCGAGTGATCGGCACCGAATTCTACCTGATGGATTATGTTCCCGGAATGTTGATAGAACACCCGGCTCTACACGGTGTTAGCCCCGAACATTGCCACACTCTGTACGAGAACATGGCTACCACGCTGGCGGCGTTACATAAAGTGGATATTAACGCTGTTGGCTTACAGGATTATGCCCGCAGTACCGCAGACTACTACGCCCGGCAAATAAAGCGTTGGAGCGAACAGTACCGCCAAGCTTCTGCGGTGCCGGGCGGTGGCGAGGAAGGCGCTAAAGCCATGCACTTTCTCATGGAGTATCTGCCAAACCATATCCCTGCAGACGATACCACCTGCCTGGTACACGGCGATTATCGGGTGGGTAACCTGTTAATTAATGAGGATGATTTTACCATTGCGGCAGTACTCGACTGGGAGCTATCAACCCTGGGCCACCCCTTGGCAGACCTTGCCTACTGTTGCATTCCGTATCATCTGCCTAGCAAACAAGAAGGTGTAAAAGGCCTGTTAGGCATCGATTTAAAAGCCAAGGGGATCCCTTCAGAAGCGGCCTTTATTGACATGTACTGCCGTGCCTGCGGCCGTGATGGTGTGGAAAACTGGCCCTTTTACGTGGCCTTTTCGTTGTTCCGACTGGCGTCAATCTGTCAGGGAGTCTATGCCCGTGCGCTGCAGGGCAATGCCAGTTCAGCCAATGCCCTGGCGGTGGGTTCCAGAGCGGCATTGCTGGCGATAACAGCCAAAAACTTACTACACAAGTAATCTATCCCTTTCACCATGCTGGACCGGCTTATGTCTGTAAAGCCGGTTTAATGATATAAGCGAGAGTGAGACTCGTCTCAGCCAACTACCCACCAGCGCGCCTGATCACTACCTGCTCGTTATCCAGTAAACTCTCTGTTTGTGGCAACGATGCCTCATTTCTAAATAACGCCGGATCCTGAGCAGACTCCACGCCAACCCAACTGTTTTTGCCAGCCGCTTTGGCAGCATAAAGACAACTATCTGCAATTGCCATCAGCGATTTAAAACTGATTTTCTGGTTAGCCGCTGGCGGCACCGGAGGAAAACAGACATAACCTATGGAACAGGTTTGTGCGATGGTGAGAGTATCGCTTACCTTAAAATGGTGGGTGTTAATGATTTCAAGCATCCGCTGTGCTAACAACGCCGCTTCTTCCCGATTAATAAAGCGAGCAACGGCTACAAACTCCTCGCCACCCCAACGTACGACATAGTCAGACTGGCGAAATACCTGCTTCATGCGCTGCGCCAATTGACTCAGAATACTATCGCCGACATTGTGACCGTAGGAATCATTAACCATTTTAAAATCATCCAGGTCGATTATAAACATCACGACATCGGCCTGGGCAGGCCTGGCTGTTTTGCCACAATGCCAGTCATAGTAAAGCCGCAGCGAGTGCTCCAAATCGGGTTCAATACGATTTTCCAGAAACCGGCGATTATGTAAACCGGTGAGCTTATCGGTGAGGCTGATGGCCTCTACTTCCTGATACGCAGCCGACAACTGCTGGTTTTTCTCTTCCAGCTCCAAAGTACGCTGGGCTACTTTTTGTTCCAGTTGACTGTTGATCCGGCGCTGAATAAATCGCCCATAAAGCAACAGCACGAGCAGTAATACACAAATAACAGTAAAGGTTGCTGTCATCCACAAAATACGTGAAGCTTGCTCGAGCGCCTGCTCCTTTTCGAGCAGTTCGATTTGATGGGCACGGCGCACAAATTCAGCCTGAGCCTGTACTTTGGCAATCCCCTCAACACGCAGTTCGTTTAATCGTTGCTCGTCAAGCTGCTTTTGCCTTTGCAGCGCTGCAAAGGCCTGCTCTAACGAGTTGTTGGCCAAATGAACCTTTACCTGCAATGCTTCAAAGTCGGACTCATGGGCGCGTTCTTTATTTTGTTTGGTTTGCTCAAGGCCGGCGTTAATAAATGATAAGGCTGCGGCGTAGTTTTGTTGACGGTATTCAAGCTCAGCGGCAATCTCGTAGGCATCGACCAGTAAACTGCGATAGTCATTTTCACGGGCGCGCGTTATTACACCTTCGATGAGTGTTTTAGCCTTTGCCAGGTTGCCACTGTCCATTTCCAACTGGGCCAGTGATGAGATAGCCCAATCAGTATCTCGTGGCGCCTGAATTTTGCGAAACAGCTCCAACGCTTTCAGAATATGAGGGCGGGCCCGTTCATGTTGGCCCATGGTATTGAGCAAATAGCCTATTTTGTTGTTGCTATAGGCAATATTTTTAGGGTCGCCCGAGGCGATGTCCAGCTTCAGCGCATTCTCAAAATAGGTTAAAGCAGTGTCCAGATCCCCCATCACCCGGCGCAGATCGCCAATATTGTATAATGCGCTGGCCACCCCTGATTGATCATTTAGGGCAGTATTCATTTCCAGCGCCTGTTGGTGAGCCTCCAGCGCTTCTTCGTAATACCCCATTTTCTCCAGTACCACTCCGATACTGTTGTACGCCGAGCTAATGGCGTCTTTATCGTCTGTCTGCTTAAAAATCTGCATCGACGAGTACACATATTGAAGCGCCTGGGGGTAATTAGACTGATAGCGATAGGTTAACCCCATTTGGCGGTATGCTTCGCCAAGCCAGGGCTTATCATTAACACGCTTAAAGCACTCAATTGCTTCAATCAGTTTACTTTGCGCTGCATCATAAAGGTTGCGCTCCATGTCATTGCGCGCTTGCTGATATAACGCCTGTCCTTTAAGGCCAATATTCTTGTTCGCCTGAGCAAGCGTTATAAACTGCTCGGCCAGTTCATCGGCACGTTGCATTTGCCCCGTATTCCGGGCATCGACAATCTGCCCGGCCAATTCATTTACTGTTTCCTTTGGTATTGACTGCGCAGATACCACGCACACCATGGCTCCCCATAGAGCACAAACACACCACCAACGGGCACAACGAAACAACATGTACAACCTTTACTACAAGATAAAACAATCACCTCGATTTATACACGTTGTTTATCAACTGAACAACCAAAGAAATAATGGGGTCAGAGTTAATTATCAGGCTGAAGCTTGATTAAGCGGCCACCTTCTTTGTCTTCCAACACAAAGATGTTGCCGTTCTTGTCCTGTTCTACTTCGCGTACCCGTTTCCCCCACTCATAACGCTCAGCTTCTTCGACTTGCCAGGCGCCTTTGTCATCCTGGTTAAAGGTAACGCGCACTAACGCTTTGGAAGACAGTCCGCCAATTAAGCCATTGCCTTTCCAGTCGCTGAACAAAGTGCCTTTATAAATAATGAAACCGGCAGGGCTGATGGCAGGTACCCAGGCCAGTTCCGGCGCTTTAAAGATGGGATACTCTTCATGATTAGGAATTTTTACGCCCGAATAATGATCGCCCTGCGACACCATGGGATACCCATAGTTGCGGCCCCGCTCAATGATATTCAGCTCATCGCCATGACGAGGGCCCATTTCGTGCGCCCACAGATTACCCTCGGCATCAAAATCGATGCCCAGCGGGTTGCGGTGACCAAGCGTCCAGATTTGCCCGGTAACATTGCCGTTGCCGACAAAGGGATTATCTTCCGGCACACTGCCATCGTCGTTTAAGCGCAGAATTTTCCCCAGGTTCATTGCCATATTCTGAGCCGGCGTAAATTTTTGTCTTTCACCAGAAGTAATAAACAAATAACCGTCAGGCGAGAACACCATTCGATGGGAGTAGTGCCCGTTACCGGTTACTTTTGGTGACTGGCGCCAGATGATTTCCCGATCTGACAAGCTGGCGCTGTTATGAGTAATGCTCAATATGGCGCGCTCAATCACAGCGCCGCTGAACGCATCGTCTTCTGGATCGCGCTCAATGTACGACACATAAACGGTATTATTAGTGGCGAACTCCGGATGAATAATCACATCACCAAGGCCGCCCTGCCCCCGGGCGGTTACGCTGGGCACGTTATCAACTGAAAACCGTTTTTGCTGATTTTTATCGAGCAGCCAGATGACACCTTCTTTTTCGGTTACCAGACTGTGGCCATCCGGTAGAAACGTCATCGCCCAGGGTTGATCAAACGAGGCCATTACCTGGCCGGTAAGCGTCGTGCCCTCGCTGCCTTCCATCTTAACTTGCGCTGACAAGGCGCTTTGAGCAAACGCCACAAACGATGTGGTGATAAGCGTAATAAAAAACAGCAGTTTTTTCCGCGCGGGTATGTTTTGCATAATGAGGATCCCTACCTTATTCAGTATAAGCGTCATTTTTGTCGCATCTACGCTGCGACACGCCATTAGTTATCAGTCAGGGTAACTACGCGCTCTATTTAAGTTAGGCTCAACTTATTGCAAGTTCTGCACGGTATTTATTGAAATGGTATTTATCACCTAAGGCGCGAGTTGTTATGAGTAGTTAGCATTCCGCCACTCTGGCAGCATTTTTTACTGCCTTTTTCGAGTTGCCAACCAGCAAAGAATAGAGCCTAAACACACTATAAACGCCCCCTTCCAAAAATAAGCCGACAGTGATGTATGCAAAACCACTGCAGCTAACATTGCGGAGAGTACAGGAATAAAATAGGATGCGCCGGAGAGTAAGGTTATGTTTCCATGCAAAATGCCAATATTCCACGCCGCATAACCAAAGGCCATTGCGGCAGATGCTAACAGCAAGAGCAATACGGAATAGGGTTCAAAATCAATTGGCTGACTGTCAGTAAACAGATATTTGGCCCACAGGCTACACGCTGTTAGTATAAAAAACAAAGTGACGCCGTTTGTACCATTCGCCATCTTATTCGTTACATTACAATAAGTTGCCCATATAAAAGCGCCAGACAACGCCAACCCATAACTTAAGGTGTTGTCTTGCGTATTAGCAATTATAGGTGCTATGTCCAAGCCGTTGTTGCCGCTCAGAACCAGTCCAATTCCCCAAAAGGCCAAGATTATCCCAAATGATAACAGCCAAAAGTTCACTTTTTGTTTGTTAAGAAAAATGGCGCCGATTATCGTGAGTGCAGGCCATAAATAATTAACCATACTCACTTCGATGGCTTGTTGATTCGTTTGCGCATATCCAATTGATAAGGCTAGGCACAATTCATAACCGACAAACAGAACACTGCCTAAGTAGAGATAACCCCTTGGATATTTCCTAACATTTGGTAGTCCGAAGCTCATTAATAAAAAAACTGAAGCAACACTGTAAATAAGCGCTGCCCCACCTGTGGCGCCAAATATTTCACTAACAGAGCGGATCAGGCCAACAATTGAACTCCAGAGTAAAATCGCAATTAACCCTATGAATGTTGCATTTTTATGTCCTACCACTAACACAAATACCCCGCTGCCTATGAAAAATCCGCGAATTATTCCAAATTTAGCGGGTGAATGTAAAACTAATTTGACTGCTGCCAAAGCTCATCGAAACTCGTTTGCCATTGAAAATAAACCTGCCAGGCATCTTCGTTGAGCTCTTTGTTGCTATCGAGGCCAACATTAAATCTTCCTCCCAAAAATAAGCGTCCACCAGCAAACGTAGAAACCGGGTATTGTCCTCTTATCTCGCCTCGCACTCCTTTAATTCCCTCGTGTTTGCCAACCAATAAATCCAGGTAAGTTTCTTCATTATTCGCCAAACGAAAACCACCAAAATATTGAGTCGCTATTTTATCCTCAGTGTCATCTGTGAATGAAAAGCGCGAATTGAATATAAAGCCGCCCATAAATTCGTTATAGTTGTCTGTTGTATAGTCACCTGTAATTCTTGTGTAAAAAGGCAAAAAGATCCCAAACTCAGTGACTAAAGCCTGTATTGTCTCCTCCTCAATCTCATCCTGCGTATCTGTTGGATCAGTATCTGTTTGATCTTCATCGGAGCGTGGCTCCACAAAAGTGTGATTGTATACACTGGTCCAGGAAGCATTGACATAACTGTGTAAACCAGGCCAGGACCAAGTGCCACACTTGTACTCCAGTACACATTTTCGTTTAGTTACACTTCGCCAATTTTCGATTTTACGAGAAAATCGTTGATAAGCCTGAAACCCTACTCTAACAGAAGTATCTTGCAGAAAGTCATTTACCGATACTGCCTCAGCGCCCGCATAAAATTGAAATGAAAACAATTTATTGGTCCAGGGTGGAATTTCCAGTTGTACGGGGTTAAATTCAAGTACGTCATCAATAGTCTCAGAAAAATCTTTGATAAAAAGTGTTAGTTTTCTAAACGAGTCTAAGTTTCCGCTTGCACCGAGGTCTGAGTAAGATTTTATACGTACATATTCTTGTGCTATGGACTTCAGTTTCTCTAGATTCTTCCGGTATTTTTCACGGTCACTACTGACACCTTCAACCTTCACTACCTGATATGCATTTGCACA
>JAYZXK010000296.1:0-6066 GCA_036141415.1 Pseudomonadota bacterium | reverse complement strand
CGTGGTGCGGCGGAAGAAGAGTAAAGATTATGGCGCAGGAAGAAGAGTGCCCCAAATGCCCCCCCGAAGGTCTCCCCGCGTGGATGGGGACCTTTGCGGACCTGATGTCGCTGCTGATGTGCTTCTTTGTTCTGCTGCTGGCATTCTCCGAAATGGACGTGCTTAAATTTAAGCAGATAGCCGGCTCCATGAAGTTTGCTTTTGGTGTGCAAAACAAAATTGAAGTGAAAGACATTCCAAAAGGCACCAGTGTCATTGCCATGGAGTTTCGCCCGGGCCGTCCGGACCCGACACCAATTGACACCATTCAGCAGCAAACCATTGATATGACCCAGCAGATGCTGGAGTTTCAGGCCGGCGACGAAGACTCAGCCGGGGGCCGTCAGAAGCAGCGTGGTACTCAGCGCGGCGGGCAATCTCAACAAACCTCAACCGATCAGTCGGCCTCCACCCAGCAGGCAGCTAATCAGGAGCAGGTGGCTGAAATGATGAAAAAAGTTGCCCAGCAGTTGCAGAAACAAATTCTTGATGGCTCGATTGAAATGGAATCCCTGGGCCAGCAGATCACCATACGCATCCGTGAGAATGGTTCGTTCTCTGCCGGTTCGGCATTTTTACAACCACAATTTCGCCCGGTTATCCGCCAGATCGGTGAGATCCTGGCGGATATGCCGGGTCAGATAGAAGTGTCTGGGCATAGCGATAAGCAACAGATTTCTAATGAACTGTACAGTTCTAACTGGGACTTATCTGCGCAACGTGCGGTTGCCGTTGCCGAGGCGCTGCGCTCTGCACCGGGCTTTGATGAAGCGCGAATGTCGGTGGTGGGCAAGGCGTCTAACGAGCCCCTGATTGAGGATCCGCAAACACCGGAAGAGCTGGCCAGCAACCGCCGGGTAGAAATTAACATTAATCAGGGTGAGCCGATTCGCTCGAAACCTATCTCAGTGCTGGAGCAAGGCCAGTAATCAGGTCATCAATACAAGCCTACCCGCTTAGCGGGTAAGCTCATCTACGTAGCGCGGCTTGCCCAGCACTAATTGTACGGTGCTGATGGAACGCTCCAGGAAGCCACCCTCGCAATATTTAAGGTAGTATTCCCACATTCTGGCAAAGCGCTCATCATAGCCGTGCACAGCCAGCTTTTCTTTTGCTGCCACAAAGGCATTAAACCAATCTCTGAGCGTACGCGCATAGTCAAGGCCAATGTCCTGCATGTCCCGAATAGATAGATCGCTGGCTTGCTTAATGTGCTGATTTAATACCAGCTGAGAGGGCAGGAAACCACCGGGGAAGATATGCTTCTGAATAAAGTCCACGCCTTTGTGGTAACTGTCGTAGCGACGATCATCGATGGTAATCGACTGCAATAGCATCAGGCCGTCAGGGGTTAGCAGGCTGGCGCACTTGTTGAAAAACTGGTTGAGATAAGGCTTGCCTACCGCTTCAATCATTTCGATAGAAACCAGTTTGGTGTAAGTGCCTTCCAGCAACCGGTAGTCTTTTTTGAGCAGAGTAATCCGGTCTTCGAGGCCTTCTCGTTTTACCCACTCATTGGCGTAGGCAAATTGCTCCTCGGAAATGGTTGTCGTGGTTACCTTACAGCCGAAATGCTTAGCAGCATGGACCGCAAGGCCTCCCCAGCCAGTACCAATTTCAATCAGGTGGTCATCGGCGGTGAGACGCAATTTTTTGCAGATGGTGTGTAATTTGTGAAACTGGGCGTCAGCAAGAGACGCATTAACGTCCGGATAAATCGCAGACGAATACATCATGCTTTCATCAAGAAAGTGTGTGTAAAGGGTATTGCCTAAATCGTAGTGGGCCGCGATGTTTTTCTTGGCCTGATCATGAGTATTACGGCGCATGAGGTGCTGCAGTTTATCAAATGGGAAACTGAGCCACTTAAATCGGGACTCCCAGCGATCGAGAGTGGGCAGATTACGGGCAAAAATACGGATAACATTGGTCAGCTCCGGGCTGGTCCATAATCCTTCGGTGTACGTTTCACCAGAGGCCACACTACCGCCAAGCAACAGCTTTTTGTAAACGGTTGGACAATGCATATCGACTTCGGCGTGCAGATCACTTGCCGGATTACCACACTGAGCAACCAGTTTGCCATTTTCCTTAATCACCAGATGCCCCTCAGGCAGAGATTGCATCAGACTAATAAAAATTTGGCGACTGTATCGCTCAACATAAGAAAACGTAAGGGGCGCAGCGAGCGCAGTTTCACTATTTGCCATGAGTTATTCCTGACTATTTATCGGATGTGAATATACCGGCGTGCGTTTTATCCATAATTTAACCGCTTGCCAGTAAATTCCGATGACAGTTCTTAGTGTCATATTCGGTATTGATTTAATTACGTTTCTAACTGTATTTGAGTTTAATGGTTTTTGCTTTAAATGCATTATTGCGGTGAAGTGCTTGTTTTCCTTATAACAACTCAGGCCCACGGAGAAGGCGTCAGACGGTTGCTGGATATGCCACTTGTATACCATATCCACCGGGTTGAACGGCGATACGTGAAAAGCTTTGGGGGTATTTTCCTGTTTGTTTAAATCAACCAGATAATGATGTCTTTCATTCCAGGGCGTATTGCTGACCTCCGCCAGCATATGGGTGAACTGGCCGGAAACTTTGTGGCGCAAAAAATAAAAGTTAACCGGACTGAAATACAGCCCGTAGTGCCTTGCCTGACCGAGCAGAAAAATATCGCCAATCAATGACGCTTCGGATTTATTGAGCTCATTCATCCTGGCTATTACCGCCTGTTTGAGAGGCAGCGTAGGGTCACCGAGGTAGTCGCTGCGGCGAAATTCGAAAGCGGCTCTTGCGGTATTGGAAAAGCCCTTTACGGTGTGCGCCAGGTGATTGACTTCATCAAGGTTGAGCCACATCATTGCAATGCCATACTCAAAGGCGTGCTGAGTGGGCTTAAACCGCTCATGATTCACTACACCGGTGCAAATCGCGCTTTCCATTACAGGCTGGCTCCAAACCGTTCGCAAACGTCCAGTGCAGAGCGCACGCCGTCTTCGTGAAAACCGTTGTACCAGTAAGCGCCACAGAAGTGCACCCCATCCACCCCGCAAATGGTCTCCCGCTGCTGTTGGGCGCTTACCATTGTCGGACTGAACTGCGGGTGCGCATAGCGGTAAGTGCCCAGTACTTTGTCGGCTTCTATCCCTTGGGTATTGAGGCTCACACAAAAGGTTTCCTCGGCATCTAACCGTTGCAGTATATTCATGTCATAGGTGACCGCTGCAGGGCGTTGTTGCTCCTGCGGGTCGCCGGTTAAACGATAGTTCCAGCTCGCCCACGCCGCCTTTCGTTGCGGCAGTTGTCTCGTGTCGTAGTGCAGCACGACATCGTTTTCGGCATAGCCGATGGCACCGAGTATGCGTTGCTGGTCGTCGGTGGGTGCAGCAAGCATCGCCAATGCCTGATCGCTATGGCAGGCAAAAATCACTTCATCATACTGGTCTGTCTGGCCGTCCATCGAAGTAACAGCAACGCCACCATTGCTATGTTCCACCCGTTTTACCGGGGTGCTCAGTCGAATACGGTCAGCAAATGGTTTTATCAGTGGCGCTACGTATTCTTTTGAACCGCCTTTAATGGTGTACCACTGTGGTCGATCATTAATATTGAGCAACCCGTGATTATTGAAAAACTGTAAAAAGAAGGTTAGTGGAAATGCTTTGGTTTGCTCCAGACTGGCTGACCAGATGGCTGCGCACATCGGGTAGATATAATGTTCGCTAAATTCTTCGCTAAACCCGTGTTCCCTGATAAATGACGACAGCGTTTGTGAACTGGTATCCTGCTCCTGCTCAATGGTCTCTTTGCACAGATTATTAAAGCGCACGATATCTTTTACGATTTTCCAGAACCGGGGCCGCAACAGATTGCGCCGTTGGGCAAACAGGGTGTTCAGGTTATGCCCGTTGTATTCAATGTTAGTGCCTTCATGGCGAACCGAAAAGCTCATTTCGGTAGGCTGGTATTCCACGCCAAGTCTGGTGAGTAATTTAATAAAATTGGGGTAGGTCCAGTCGTTAAATACAATAAAACCGGTATCGATAGCCCGGGACTGCCCGTTTACCGTAACGTCTTTGGTGGCGGTATGGCCACCAATATAATCATTGGCTTCATACAAAGTAATGTTGTGCTGTTGGTGCAACAGGTGAGCACAGGTTAATCCTGAAATGCCTGAGCCAATGATGGCAATATTCTTTTTCATGTGAAAATCCGCAAGGTTTTTTATTGTAATTTTGATGAAAGCCACACCTGGAGCCTGCCAGGTAAGCGGTACAACGTTCTGAGTATAAGCCCGAACACGGTTGGAAAGTATATATTGCTCTGTTGTTTGATAATGCCTTTTAATAAGGATTCAGCCGCTTCCTGCGCGGTAATCTTCATTGGCATTTCAAAATCATTTTTATCGGTTAACGGGGTTTCGACAAAACCCGGCGATACCGACTGAACGATAACCCCCTTCGATTTTAGGTCGATTTTCATACTTTGGGTAAAATAATGAACCGCAGCCTTGCTGGCGCCATATGCCTGGCTACGGGTAAAAGGAAACAATCTTGCCATGGAATCAATAATGACCAGTTGATTGCCCGCCTGACAATTTGGCAACAGTGCACTGACGCAATTAATAATGCCAAAGAAATTCACTTCCAATACGCGCCTGAACATATCCGGCTTAAAGACCGGTAAATCCACATATTCACAGGTGCCGGCGTTAAGTACTGCAATGTCAAAGCGCACATCGGCTAGCGCCGACTGGGTAGCTTGCTCGTCGGTGACATCAAATTGCAGAGGCTGAATATTCTGGTGCTTTGCAAGCTTGTCGAGCTTTTCCTGATTGCGGCCACAGGCAATCACCTGATAACCACGCGAAGCTGCATGGTTTGCTAAAGCCTCGCCAATGCCGGAGGTTGCGCCGGTAATTAGAATCGTTTTCATGAGTCGAGCTTCTTTTTGATAAAACCGATGACAGACCTGAGAACGGGCACATGTTCGTAAACCATTTCACCCAGGTCATAATAGTCGCGGTGGTAGTGAATTTTGTCATCACGGACTTTAAGCATCGAAACGCCATCCACCGAAATAGTGCCTGGTTTGTTTTTTAGCTGCAGTAACATGGTCCATTCAACGACATGGCTATACACATCTTGCCTGGAGTCGCCCGTGTTAAGGAGAGAATGAATCTTGAACTGACAGGAATCGACAGATTCCAGCAGATTTGCGAAATAACCCTTTACCGCCTCAATACCTCGGTGAGTTGTTACCGGATCGACAAACTCTATGTCCTGGTGGTAAACCTGGCTAAGGTCGTCGATATTGATCTTCGCGAGATCAGCATAGAGCTGTCTGAAGCGTTCCTCAAAAGTCACTGCAAAAAAATCCGTAATAACTGGGGTTTATGCTTGATAATACCGACATAGGGAAGCCTTAGATCATCATTTACCTATTTATTTTCACCGCTGCAGCAATCTCTTTGCGCTTTTAAGATCCAAAACAGAAACCCCGGCGTATGTGACAGTAAATCCGTTAACCACTTTGACAAAGATACTAATTATGCAAGATGTCGTTTTGCCCTTGTTTCCGTTATCTGCTCACTTGTTGCCGGGTGGCCACATGGCGCTGCGGATTTTTGAACCCCGCTATGTTCGGATGGTTAAGGAAGCCTGTGCCGGTGATGGATGTTTTGTGTTGTGTATGCTCAATTCCCGTGGCGACTTGAGTAAAAATGAACATATTTTCCCTATCGGCACCCTGTGTAAGATCATCGACTTCGATTTGCTTGAAGACGGCCTGTTGGGCATCAAGGTTGAAGGCCAGTATTGCGTACGGGTAAATTCCATTGCTACCGAAGATGATGGCTTGCGCACCGGGGCTGTGGAGCGAATTACAGACTGGACGGCGGAAATTGACGACGGCGTAATAGAGCCCCTGCGCGATAAGCTGCAAATCATTTATGATAAATATCCCGAGATTGCCCGGTTATATCCGGAGCTTAAGTTTTCGGAACCGTTATGGGTAATC
>JAYZXK010000295.1:0-4619 GCA_036141415.1 Pseudomonadota bacterium | reverse complement strand
CTTATGTAGCGCCCTATTTACGAACCTAACTGTCTGATATTACATATTGATCAGTTTATTAAGGTAATCTTTTAGCGGCGTATCGATCACATTTACTTCCGTGCTGTTGTTTATCTTAAAAGCGGTAACAGCAATAGACTTGAGATATTGATACTCCTCAAAAACCTCAGGAATAGCGAGACGTTCTTTAATCATTTCAATCTGTTCGTCGCTAAGTTTATTACGGTTAATGTAACGCCTGATGTAACTGCACCATTCATCTACATAGCTTAACTCCAAACGCTCCGGAAAGGTTCTGAGATCTTCAATATCCTGTTTAAAATCATGTGACGGCTGTGGCTCGTCGAATAAATAACGGTAAGTAAATAGCGTTATGATGTCGCTGTAAGTGGCATGCATTGGCTTTACCTGAATCGTGTTTGTGTATTGCCTGCTACGCGTTAAATGCTCATCGGTATCAACATTTTTTTTATGTAAGTAACAGCATCCCAAAGTAATGTCGTACTTTTTTACAAATTTATGCTTGTGACTGTCCAAATTGGTTGCACAAATTGGTTGCACAAAATGGTTGTGTCTTACTCCTTTTAAAAAATATGGCTGTGACTGTCCAAAATGGTTGTGTCGTACTCCTTTTAAAATAAATATGGTTGTGACTGTCCTAAATGGTTGTGTAGTGAGAGTATGACGACTATTGATGATGCCGGCGGGTTTAATGGTGCGCTCGACCGTTATGATTGGCGTCTAATGGGTAAGCAAGAAATATATATTCCTTATAATGCCTACAAATTGAGTGATCCGTCGCTGAAGTACGAGGACATTATTGACGGCGCAAAGGTTAGAAATGACCTCATGCGTTTTGAGCTACACCGAGTATGGAAAGTTGAGGCAACATTAAAAGATGGCATGTCACATATTTACCAACGCAGAATTTTTTATATAGATGAAGATAGCTGGAAAGTGGTATTGACCGAATCTTACGATAGCAAAGGTGAGCTATGGCGAACCTCACTTCACCCGTTAATGCAATTGTATGATGTGCCTGTAATGATCCAAAGGGCCGGAATTTATCATGATTTAATCAGTGGCAGTATGTTGCTCAATGGCCTGGATAACGAACGAAAACAGCCTGCCATGGAGTGGCATATAAAAGGGAGGCTGTCTGATTTCCGGTCTTCTGCGCTGCGTAGCTAATTGCCATTGATAATGGATATTGACCACGCATCACACGAGTCAGGTTTGTACACCGTTAATGAGCTTTGAAACCTTTCAGGCTTACAAATCAGTTCGGTTCAGTATTGATCAATATCGCCCTGATGTATTGTGTGTATAATGCGTAATGCTTAAGCAGAAAATCAGAATCACCTATGGCTTTACCCCTCACGTACTTGTCTCATTACCCACAACATCTGCAGGACCAGGTAGCCCAATTGGTGAATGCCAATAAACTGGGAGAGTGGCTACGCGCTCGCTATCCCCAGGTGCATAATATAAATAATGATAAAACGTTACGTGATTATGCGATGGCGATTAGAAACCAGCATATGAAGAAAGCACAGCCATTGAGTAAGGTGATTTATGATAATAAAATCCACATTGTTAACCATGCGCTGGGCTTACATTCTTATGTTTCGCGTGTTCAGGGTGGCAAGCTGAAAAGTAAAAATGAACTAAGGGTAAGCGAGCTATTTAAGAACACGCCGGAAGCCTTTTTAAACATGATTGTTGTGCATGAGCTCGCCCACCTTAAGGAAAGAGAGCACAATAAAGGGTTTTATCAGCTGTGCCGGCACATGTTGCCCGACTACCATCAAATTGAGTTTGACGTTCGCGTATACTTAACTGAGCTGGAAAATACCGGTCATGTTTTTGTCCCCCCCACTGCCTGAGATAAACCATGGATTTTGACTTTTTAACTGATGTCACTGGCGAGCCCCTGGCTAAATGCGATGTGGAAAGTGAATATTTTGGCGACTGGCTCAGCCATGATATTGGCGCAGACACTGCAACCGTTACCCATTTACTTGCAGCGATTGAAAAGCTGCTTGCCAGGCAGCAAATGGAATTTAATTACACAGGCAAAATTTATCACCTGGTGATTGCCGACGATGAAGTAGAACTTTTTCTAAATAATACCGAACTCAATCACAGCGAGTTCGACCAGGATTTGGCTGAAGGCCCGGTCTCTGGGTGTGGTCTGATGGACTTTGCTAATCTGCTCGAAAACTGGCTGGCATTTATCCGCTAATGCATCGCACCAGATGATTACTAACAACGTAAGTAACGGCCCGCCAGAAGCGGTTAGTCATGGTGAATAGTACAAAAAAAGCCGGTTATCAGGGATCAACCGGCGCTTGAATGTGGTTGGATACCAAGCAAAACAAATTAGGTATAAACCCCTAAGAAACTTTCTGGTACATGCAGCGACTGTGAAAACGCGGCATGGCTTAGTTCGTCCATGGTCCAGGTTAACAGCGGCATATCGGGATAATAGGTGTAGCCGTCGCAAAACACTTCATTACGATTTCCTGACGGATCAAAGTAATACACTGTTTTTACCTGAGTCACACCATGGCGGTCGTTCATTTCTACCGGGATTTCATACTTGCCAATCAGGTCGGCGGCACGAATGTGATCCTGACTGTTTTCCAGTCTGAAGGAAACGTGGTGAATAAGGCCTGGATTAGGATTAACCCCAAAAGCAATGTCGTGGGCCCGGCTTGAGCAGCTAACGAAAAACAATACCGTATTCCCCTCACCGTCAATCACTCTTTCGGTATAACTAAATTCAAACACTTCGGTAAACAGCTTTAAGTTTTGATCTGCATTTGGCCCCACTATAAACACATGATCCAAACCGTTTATACGAAAGCCTCGACACACGTCATCAGTGGGGATTACATCAGGATTAAGCGTACCCAGTGAGTTACCTACCTGCTCTTTGTCAGCAAACAAATGCATTTCATGACCAGTGGGTAAAATAAACTTCAACCGGCGACCACTTTTAGGAAAGACGCCAGCAGCAACATGTTCAACCTCAATGCCAAAGTCGATGATTTTCTTTTCTAAATCAACCAGTGTTGCATCGTCATACACCTTAAAAGCAATATGATCCAATCCGGCCTGATCAGTTTCCCGCAATACCAGACTGTGATGATCGTGTTCTGCCCAGGCTTTATAATAAACCAAGCCATTCTCATCGGTCATCATCTCGTGCAAGCCCATTCGGCTGCCGTAGTGTTGTTTGGAGTCGGCCATATCCAGCACTCGCATCTGAACTTCCGCCAGTCTTAGTACGCCACGCATTGACATAATTACCACCTTTTATTTGTGACAGATTGTATGGCAACGAATTGAAGTCATCGCGAATTGTAAATTATTTAGTGTCGCTAATTATTGAAAATAACTGCGAAGACTAAGCCAGCTATAACTGGTAGGTAATTGTTATCTAAAACTTAAAGCAACAAATTAGTACTGGTTGTGCTGCGATGTAATCGACAATCTTGCCTACCAACGCAATGCCATACGTTAACATTGTGTAAATTTACACGGGCTTGAATAGGCTGGGAAATACCTTTTGAGACACTCCTTTATACCCTGAAAGTATGTCCCTTTGTAGTAGCCTGTTTTATAGGTATTAAAATAAGGCTCATAGTGCTTCTGCCGCCATGTGACAGTAGCAATGCCGGTCAATGCATTGCTACTGTGCTTTACGTTTGCTTACAGAGTTTCCCTTGTAAGCCGTCTACCGGGTTTTAAAATAGTGCTGATTCTGCCAGACAAGGGAAAGCAACAATGAAAGCAAGGTTATTCGCTTTAGTAACAATGGTATGGTGGAACAATGCGATAACGGCTGAAGAACTGCTGCTGAATAATTTTACCGTCGTCTCTGATCATCTTTCCGCGGCGCAAAAAAATACGCAAGTCAGAATTGTTGATGGCAGGATAGCTGAAGTTTCCAGCGAACCGTTGCAGCCACATAGCTTTGAGGCCACGATAATCGATGGTAAAGGCAAATACCTTACCCCTGGTATTATGGATAGCCATGTTCATGTAGGCAGTATTCCGGGCATTGGCTTCCTCGGCACGCCAAATGCCCGCCAGTATGCCGGTCTGGTTGATGAGTATTTAACCCAATTACCTAGAAGTCTGCTGTATTTTGGCATTACTCAGGTACTCAATTTAGGGGCCAGTGACGGCGTGGCGAGTTTTACTGCTGCGCAACACCATCCTGACTTTTATACTTGCCAGCCTATACCGGTAATTGGCGGCTACCCTCACCTTTCTGCAGAGATTACTTTGCAACAGGCAAAATTCTTTGTCATTGAGGATCCTGACAGGGTTAGCCTGCCGGAGAGTGTCGACCCTGCACAACACACGCCGGAAGCGGTAGTAGCAGCAATTGCTAAAACCGGCTCACCCTGTATCAAAATATACATAGAGGATGGTTTTGGTGCGGCTTCGCACTGGCCTTTATTAAATGATGACACTTTGCAACGAATTCGTAAGGCCGCAGACAAAGCTAATCTTCAGGTGTGGGCTCACGCTAATGCCATTGATATGTATCATATCGCGTTAAACCATCGGGTGGATGGCATCGCTCATGGGTTATGGAACTGGCA
>JAYZXK010000294.1:0-3921 GCA_036141415.1 Pseudomonadota bacterium | reverse complement strand
CTGCGAAGCAAATACCGTTTTTTGGCCCATCAGAATACCTTGGGTATGTTGCTGCTGGTATTATCTTTAAGCGGCATGATTGCCCTGGGCGCGTTGTATTATTATGCCGTTATCCCGGCCTGGTTCGCCGTTCTGAGCATTGCCGCGGTAGCATCGATTTCTCATGAGCTGGAACACGATCTCATTCACCGCCAGTATTTTAAAAGCTCCCCCTTTTTACATAACCTGATGATGGCAATTGTCTGGGTAATGCGGCCTAACACGGTTAACCCCTGGTACAGAAGAAAAATCCACCTGCATCACCACCAGCATTCGGGTACCCAGCAAGATCTCGAAGAGCGTCTGGTGGGTAATGGCGTTAAAAATCCGGTAAAACGGCTGTTGGTCGTTATCGACGGCTTAGCGGGCTTATTGCTGTTTCGCAACGTGTATAAAAAGGAAATTAAAGGCTTTAGCTTTACCACCGTATTTCATGCCGGATTCCCTCTTGCTACTGCGTATTTTGTGGTGCTCTACAGCATGGTCATTTACCACACGATCAATCTGTTTACACATATGGAAACGCACATACCGGCTGCCATATTACCGGTTGTGCACCTATTCGAATTTTTAATGGTAGTGCTGATTTTGCCTAATGTAGTGCGCTCCGCATCGCTCAATTTTGTGACATCCTCCATGCATTACTATGGTGGCGTGAACAACGTGCACCAGCAAACACATGTCATCACCAGCAAGTGGTTTTTGCCGTTTCAGTTGTTTTGTTTCAACTTTGGCAAAACGCACACCATACACCACTTTTTTCCCAACCAGCCTTTTTACATCCGCCAGTGGATTAGCACAAAAATCAACAAGGTGTTAAAGCAGCAAGGCGTAAACTTTAATGATTTTGAGAGTTTACGAAATGCTAATGCGTATCCGGTGTAGAAAAATAACACCAGCAGCATTTACTCAGCAGAAATACTGTATATAATTACACATACTGTATATTTATCTAGTCAATCTGTGAGGCATTTATGTTATCGCATTTATCGGTTAAAAACTTCGCTGTAGTGAAAGAAATCAACATTGCTTTTGAGTCTGGCATGACAGCGATGACCGGTGAAACCGGTGCAGGTAAATCCATTGCTATAGACGCGCTAAGCCTATGTCTTGGTGAACGTGCCGATGCATCGGCAGTAAGAAAAGGTGCTGATAAGGCAGAGATCATTGCTTATTTTTCGCTGCTCGACGCGCCGCTGGCGAGAGCCTGGCTGGATGAAAATGACGTGGTACTGGATGACGATCCCAACACCTGCTTTATTCGTCGACTGATCTCGAAAGAAGGCCGTTCAAAGGCGTTCATTAATGGCGTGCCGGTTGCGCTTCAGCAACTCAAACAGTTGGGGCAATTTTTACTGGCGATCCACGGGCAAAACACCCACCTGCAGTTATTAAAAGACGACGTACAACGCAAACTGCTGGATGACTTTGCCGAACACGGCCCGTTACTGTCTGCAACGGCATCGGCATACAAGCATTGGCAACAACAGGCAAAAGAGCTAAGCGCCTTGGAACAGGCTGCCCAGCAACGTGCCGACAGAGAGCAGTTGTTAAGCTATCAGGTAGCAGAACTGGACGAGTTTGCCTTAGCAGAGGGCGAGTTCGGTGAGCTTGAAGCTGAACATAAGCGTCTGAGTAATGGCCAGACCCTGCTCGAGGAAGCGCAAAAGAGCTTTTATCATTTATATGAAGCCGACGAATTTAATGCGTTATCAGCTATCCAGACCAGCATTGATAAACTCAGTAACCTGGAGGATCACGACCCGGCATTAACCCCCATTGTGGCCATGCTAAACGAAGCCGCCATTCAGGTGGAAGAATCGGCTAACGAGCTACGCAGTTATTGCGATCATCTGGAAATCGATCCAATGCGTTTGCAGCAGGTTGAAAAGCGTTTTGCACAGGCTATGGAACTGGCCCGAAAGCATCAGGTAATGCCTGAAGCACTGTACGAGCATCACCAGCAACTAGCTGAAGAACTGGCCGGTTTGAGTGCCGATACGGAAAGACTGACAGCCCTGCAGGAAGAGCTGGAAAGCAGCCATGGTGAATATATTGCCGCCAGCGAAAAACTCTCACATAGCCGCCGTAATGCCGCTGGAAAGTTAGCCGGGATGGTTGAAACACAGATCCGTACCTTGAATATGCCCCACGCAGAATTCTACATTGATGTGACCTACGGCGAACAGGCAAGGCCTTCTGCAATGGGTATGGATACGGTGGTCATGAAAGTGGCGACGAACCCGGGACAACCGCAGGATCGGTTGGATAAAGTGGTATCTGGTGGGGAATTATCCAGAATTGGCCTGGCTCTGCAGGTGATAAGCCGTGATACCAGCCTGACGCCTACGATGATTTTTGACGAAGTGGATACCGGTATCAGCGGCCCCACGGCTTCGATAGTAGGCCAGTTATTACGCCGTTTAGGTAAAGAAAATCAGGTCATGTGTGTTACCCATTTACCCCAGGTAGCAGCGCAGGCGCATAATCAGTTGTTTGTCACCAAAACAACCGAGCACAACGAAACCCAAACCCACATTTTGGCGCTTACCGAACAAGCCAGAATTGACGAACTGGCACGTTTACTGGCAGGCGATAAAATTACCCCTAATGCGCTGGCTAATGCCAAAGAATTACTTGATAATGCTGTGGCGAACTAAATTGCAATTCATTGGTCAAAGTTGACGTGCCGGTGTTGAGCGATTAGCATGCTCGGCACCGATAGCGTCTGCAATGACTGTCCAACGCGCCTAACAGCCTGGCATGCAGACCAAATAATAACGAATACTTACTGTAATAATTGGATTTATCTGTTAATGAAGCTGTCTCACCTGATTGTTGTGCTTTCACTTACTTTTTTATCAACTGCATGTTCTAACTGGATTTACCGGATAGATATTCCTCAGGGTAATTTTTTGGACGAGCAGGATGTAAAAAAACTGCGAATTGGAATGACAAAAGAACAGGTAGAGTTTGTTCTGGGTCGCCCGATCCTCAAAGACGCCTTCGATAAAGACACCTGGTATTACTACTATGAAATGAAGCGCGGTATGGAAAAACGCGGTGAAGACTTTGAGAAAAACCTGGTTATTACCTTTATCGACGACCGCGTAGATACGGTAGAGAGCGACTTTGAGCTGTCTGAAGATTTCAACACGCCGCTGGAGCAATAACGCCATTCAGTATGGCTTGCTCTCCTGAATGACTGAGCAAGTCAACATCCCCCTCATTTTATTGAACATCACTCCCTCTTGTCTGCTCTGCTCCATTACCGGGTCAGAAATATTTTGAAATTATTTTAAAGTTCGTCCTCTACAGTCCCCATGCTAAGGTTGGCCGGTCTTTAATTTAATCTGATCAAATGCATTATGAAAAATCGTTTAAAAAACACGCTCCGCCTGGCTCCACTGTGCTTTGTGATTGGAACAGCGCTTTCTGGTTGTGTTATCAATGTCGGCGGTCACAACTCTTCCGACTATGATGGTAATGTAAACCGAGTATTCGGCAGCATCAGTGTATCGGAGAATCGACAGGTAGGTTCACTGACTACGGTAAACGGCGGTATTACCCTCAGCGATAATGTTAAAGCGGATGAACTAACCACCGTTAACGGTGGTGTTACCGTTGGCGATTTTTGTGAAATTGATGGGATTACCGTGGTGAATGGTGATATTGAAGCCGGTCAGCAACTGGTTTCAGGTGACGGTATCGAGTCGGTTAATGGTGATATCATCCTGGGTTCCGGGGCTAAAGTTGACGGCAGCCTGATTACTGTAAATGGCGATATTGAAGCCACCGACCTCACTCTCGCCAATAACATAGAAACGGTTAACGGCGATATCAGTATTAGCGGCAATAGTGTTATCGAAGGCGATATCATAT
>JAYZXK010000293.1:0-5094 GCA_036141415.1 Pseudomonadota bacterium | reverse complement strand
ATCAGATGCGGCGGACAACAAATGCTTTTCAACCTTTGTGTGGTGGATCTCGTAACCTAAGCTTAACTCAACCGAAATAATGGCACCTGATGAGCGAACGACGGTCAGTGGGCTGTTAACCAGTACGGAATTTGCAAATGAAATGAGTTCTCGGGTTTCGGTTTGAATTTCGGTGTCCAGCAAGCCCATTTCGGCAACCCGGCCGGAGAAGCCATTGACTCTGACAAAGTCACCAATTCTAAAAGGCTTGTTGAAACGTAACACCAGGCCAGCCATAACGTTAGTCATAATAGAAGTAGACGAAAATGCCACCATACCAGAGAGTAATATACCGATGAGCGCGAGTATCTGATTCTGTATGGCTTCACTGACTGGTAATGTCAGTACGATGGCAATAATGCCAACAATGTTGGCTACCAGCATGGTGAGTTGACGGGGTAATTTTTGTTCCCCGTTTAAATGGGTGTGGCGCTTTAATAGCAGCCAGTTTAATAAAGATAAGAAAAAAGTGACTAAAACCAGACTGACCAACAATGGCCAGAACAGGGTGATTAAATCAGGCAGCAAACCTATGTCTCTTTAATGGTAAGTGTTTTTCCAATTTAGCGGTTTATATGATGTTGCGCAACTCAGCTATGCGGTGTGGCCTCGCTGACTATCACAACTCGGTTGCGGCCTTCATTTTTAGCCTGATAAAGAGCGTCATCGACTGCTTTCAGTATCATTGCAGGGGTAGTGTCCGGGGCAGGAATAACGCAATATACGCCAATGCTGATGGTGTAGCGTATTAGTTCGTCACGATATTTTACCCGTTCGGCCGCCGCACTTTGTCGAATGGACTCTGCAAGGCTGGCGATACGAGCTTCGGTATCATTGCAGACCAGCAGACAAAACTCTTCACCACCGACCCGGGCGGGTAGATCGCTGGCGCGCCCACTGACCCGCTGGATCAATGCCGACAGTGACTGTATCACATGATCACCGGCCTGATGCCCCAGGCTATCATTGACTTTTTTGAAGTGATCAATATCCAGCATCAGTAAGCCAATAAGTGAATGATTACGCCTCGCGCGCTGAATTTCCTCGGTAAACCGTTTGTCGAAATAGCGCCGGTTGGCCAGCCCGGTTAACGGATCGGTTAAACTTAACTGCTCCAGTTCTTTATTCATGATTTGCAGCTTGTGCATTGCTATTTTTAACTCTCTGGTCTGCTCGTTTACTTTTAGCGAAAGCTCTTCTTTTACTCGTCGTTCGATACCGAGCAGACGTTGCTGAGCAGCCATTTCGCTTTCTTTGGCTTTGGCTGCCTCGGTGGACATTTGCAGGGCAATATCCTGCGCTTTAGAGCGCATTTTACGATCCCGGTTGATGCGTTCCGCCAAGGCAATAGAGAGCAATAAAACTTCAATAGTGACGCCAATATTTTGTAAATAGTGGAGCTCGATAATGTAAGGAATAAAGTCGTTGAGACTGAGCAGCATGATTATTGTACTCACGATTAGTACAAACCAGGAAAGTGTAAGATATTTTGCCGATCTATCGCCTCTGAACCACAGATAGCCTGATACGCCTATGGCAAACAAACAATTGATAAGCCCAAACACATCGATTAGCGGAATGACCACCGACGCAGGCACCACCGGCGCTATTAATAAAATTGCCAGCCACAGGTAACAGACTACCTGGCTACTGCGATTAAGAAACGTTCCCCGGTGTTTAAGCTGCAGGAATTGCCGGATAAACATTAATGCAGCAAAAAAGCCAAAGGGCACCAGCATACGGTAGGCGTAAGTCAGCAATTCCGGATAATCAGACCAAAACCAGGCGATTCCGGCGCCGTTCATTATCAGGGTATATCCGGCCATGGTGGCGACATAAAAACAATAAGCTGCAAACGCTTTATGACGCAGAAAGATAAACAGCGACAGGTTGTAGCCGAACATCGCAAATAACACGCCGTAAAATAAGCCAAGGTACCAGTTGCGTTGCAACTGATGGTCAGAAAAAGATTCCTCAGGCCATAGCGTAACCGGTAACAAGGCTTTCTCAGAAGGCAGAATACGTAAGTAAAGCAGGGTGGAGGTATCGCTGTCGAGCGTCAGGGGAATAGCAAAAGGAAATTCATCGGGCGCATCGGGAGGTATGTACCAGTCACTGAACTGGCCTGATGAAATCAGAGTTCGCGACGATTCCCGGTAGTGGTACCAGTCAATGGATTTAACTAACGGCCAGTCGAGGGTCATTATCCAGTCTGCTGGCGCATCAGGTATGCTTTGCAGCGGAATTTTGATCCACACATAAGACTGGCTGGTACCGAGGAATAATGAAGAGTTTGGGTGAAACTGCCACTCGCTGGCGGGTAATTGCTGGATCTGTTTAAACGAGACCTTGCTGAAGGCCTCAAAATAGTACATGCCTTCGTTTAAATGCACGTGCGTTTCGCCCGCTGGCAATGTATTTATCCTGTCGGACTGCGCCTTGGCGCTCTGTGATGCAGTGAGGGAACCTGAAAAAAGCATCTGAGAAAACAAAATGATACTCAACAGTGCACGCGAAAATACCATGTAAGAAAGAGGTCGGTTAACCACCATGCCTTAACTATAGCAATCGCTCACAGTTTTGCCTGAACAGGGCGAAATTCAGCCAATAAAAAAGCCAGCATTCGCTGGCTTTGAAAGAAGAAAGGCGGTTGTTTAGTATTCGAACATCGCTGAGATAGACTCTTCATTGCTGATCCGACGAATGGTTTCAGCCAGCATCTCAGAAAGTGTAAGTTGTTTTACTTTGCCAATAGCTGCCATGTCAGTACTCAGCGGAATACTGTCAGTGACAATAATCTCATCAATCACAGACTCTTTAAGATTATTAGCAGCATTACCAGAAAAAATAGCATGCGTGGCATAAGCATACACTTTACGGGCACCATGGGCTTTCAGGGCTTCTGCCGCTTTGGCCAGGGTACCGCCGGTGTCAATCATGTCATCAACAATAATACAGTCGCGGTCTTTAACATCACCGATAATATTCATAACCTGGGCAACGTTAGCCTTCGGACGACGTTTATCGATAATAGCCAGGTCAGTATCGTTGAGTAATTTTGCCGTAGCACGAGCCCGTACAACACCGCCAATGTCTGGCGAAACAACAATAGGGTCAACGAAGTCACGCTGAAACATATCGTTCAGCAGGATTGGCGTACCAAATGCGTTGTCTACCGGGACATCAAAGAAGCCCTGGATCTGCTCGGCGTGCAGGTCGATGGTCAGTACCCGGTCAACGCCCACGTTTGACAGAAAATCTGCAACCACTTTTGCCGTAATCGGCACACGAGCTGAACGCACACGGCGATCCTGACGTGCATAACCAAAATACGGGATAACGGCAGTGATTCGGCCAGCGGATGCGCGCCGCAGGGCGTCAATCATCACAATCAGCTCCATCAGGTTATCATTGGTGGGTGCACAGGTAGACTGGATAATAAAAACGTCCGAGCCACGGACGTTTTCATGAATTTCTACTGCGATCTCGCCGTCGCTAAAACGGCCGACGGTGGCATTTCCAAGCTTGGTATAGAGGCGATTGGCAACTTTCTGGGCTAGTTCAGGAACAGCGTTACCTGCAAAGAGCTTCATGTCTGGCACAAGTGTTTCCTCAGTGCATTTTAAGTAGGAGGTGGCTGGGGTAGCAGGACTCGAACCTACGGATGGCGGGATCAAAACCCGCTGCCTTACCAACTTGGCTATACCCCATCAATGTAAGTCGTTCTGGCTCAGGACATCTGTTGTAATTTTAATTGCAGCGGTGAGGTATTTACGCCTTTGGCAACAAATCCGTGCCAGTTTTCAGGAAGCGCCTGTTGCACTGCCTTTGCCTGTTCCGGGTCACTAAATGTAGCAAATACGCACGCGCCTGTGCCTGTCATCCTCGACGGTGCGTAGTGTAACAACCACTGTAATAATTTTGCAACTTCCGGTTGGCTTTTACAGACAATTTTCTGACAATCATTTTGCGTTGCATCAAAAGTATAATGCTGCCAGTCAATGGGAGCCGTATTGCGCGGTAAGTCGGGGTGCGAAAACACCTCTGCAGTACTGATGTTTACCCCGGGGAACACCACCAGATACCAACTTTCATCGAGGCTGACCGGGTGGATCTGCTCGCCGACGCCCTCGGCAAAGGCGGTTTTGCCGTGTACAAAAATCGGTACATCTGCGCCCAGTTCCAACCCCAGTTGCGCCAGTGCCTCGGTGGACAGACCACACTGCCAGTAATAATTTAATGCCACCAGTGTGGTGGCTGCATTCGACGAGCCGCCGCCAATGCCACCGCCCATAGGTAATTGTTTTTCAATATAAATGTCGCAGCCTTGCGGGGTTTTTACGTGGCTTTGCAATAACCTGGCAGCCCGGTAGATCAAATTATCTTCGGTATTAACTCCGGCAATGGCGGTAGCCAGGCGGATGTCACCACTATTATTGGGAACAAAAGCCAGTGAATCGCCCACATCAAGCATTTGAAACAGCGACTGCAACAGGTGATAGCCTTTATCATTGCGCCCTGTGATGTGCAAAAACAGATTGAGTTTGGCCGGGCTCGGCCACCAGTCGAGACTTACTTGAGTGTCCATTGCGAAATTCTTATTTTTATCCACTGCTCAGGCTGAGCTGTGTTCGTCAGTTTGATATTGTGCGGTAGGAAAACATCGTCTACCTGCCCGTACTGGGCGTAATCCACCTGCCAGCCTGCACATTGTCGACAGCCTGGCATTAGCTGTTTGAGCAAACCGTTATCATTCAGGGTGTAGTCGTCACCGGCACGGGGTACGCCCTTCACCCAGCTCAGTAGCTGGTCAAGTGGTATATCCCAGCCGGTAGTCTGATAGAGTAAGGCCGTGGCCGAAGGGTCGGTATAAATTTCGTCATCTGCCTCCAGACGGGCCCCATCCGGGGATTGTTCCATGTCCACCAGGGTTACCCCAAGAAAGTTGCTCAGCCTGAAAGTAAACAGCGGATCACTGACCTGCCAGCGAAGGTTAGCACTCATTGATTTTTCCGGCTCTCTGAGCGCCAGCTTTCCGTTAATATTCCACTTTTT
>JAYZXK010000292.1:0-3108 GCA_036141415.1 Pseudomonadota bacterium | reverse complement strand
GAAAGAGCACCGACAAAGCCTACGATACCATCGATAGTGCGATGACAACTGAAAATTTGCGCTTAATTATGCAGCGATTGAAAGCCTTACGAGAATTAAGCCAGTCCCAGGATGAAGTTGCAGAAAGCATTACAGACGTGGAATTGTTTTAAATCAGTTGCTGGTGGCCGTCAGGCTCCAAATCCGACGTTTTAACCTGCCCGAAGATAGCCTGAGGGGGTTTCGCAAAGCACTTGCCAGCATAGTGGTCAATGACATTTGCGTGCCAAAGGGGTAAGCTTAGCAAAACTCATTGGACCTGTTTGACTGTCCGTTGCCGGGGCTGACAGGCCATTTGCTACAGAGAATCAATAATATGAACGCAAATGTTGTATTAAGCGGTGTGGGCTTGTGGACCCCGCCTTACAAAATTACTAATCAGGAGCTGGTGGAAAGCTATAACGCCTGGGCTGAGGCCTATAATCAACAACATCAGGCGCAGATTGAAGCTGGCGAACTGACCGCCAAGCCATTTTCCAGTGCCGAGTTTATTGAAAAAGCGTCTGGTATCAAAAGCCGCTATATCTATCGCAAGGAAGGGGCGCTTGACATTGAACGGATGCGCCCGGTAATCCCGGAGCGCGGTGAAGGCGAGTTGTCCAATCAGGCGGAGATTGCCATTGAGGCGGCCAAGCTGGCCATGGCCGATGCCAACAAAACCGCTGCTGAGATTGATGCCGTCATTGTTTCCTGTGCTTACACACAACGTTCATACCCGGCGATTGCCATCGAAGTGCAAAACGAACTGGGTATTGATGGTTTTGGTTTTGATATGCTGGTGGCCTGTTCGGCGGCTACCTTTGGTATGCACCGGGCCTGGGAAATGATTGCGTCCGGCAATGCCAAATGTGTGCTGGTGATTAATCCGGAGCTGGTGTCACCTCAGGTTAACTATACCGACCGCGACAGCCATTTTATTTTTGGGGATGTAGCGACGGCGACCATTCTGGAAACCGCCGAAACAGTCAACACCGACACTGCTTTTGATATCCTCAGCACCAAAGCAAAAACCGTATATTCTAATAATATCCGTTCGAATTTTGGTTATATAAGCCGGGCGAATGATGTTGATCCCTTTGGTCCGGACAAGCTCTTTCATCAGGCTGGCCGCCGGGTCTTCAAAGAAGTTTGTCCGATGGCTGCTCAGCACATTGCCGGTCACCTTAGCCAGCATGAGTTAACCCCGGACAATGTTAATCGTTGGTGGTTACACCAGGCGAATATCAATATGAATACGCTGATTTGTAAAAAGCTGCTGGGCCGGGATGCCAACAGTGAGGAAGCCCCGATTGTGCTGGATGAATATGCCAATACTGCTTCGGCAGGCTCGATTATCGCCTTTGCCCTGCATCATCAGGATCTTGCCAGCCAGGACGTTGGCGTAATTTGTTCCTTCGGCGCGGGTTATTCCATTGGTAGTCTGGTTGTCCGCAAAAGGTAGCTGGAAGCTACAGGCAGATTGTGATAGAAAATAACCAATAAATAGAGGGGGTTAAACTTCCCCTCTTAAGCAGTAACGATAAATACTGCAGCCCACCACAACTGCCTCGGTGTAACAGTAGGACAACAAATGATTGCAGATATCGGCTACGGCCTGAATAGTATTGGTTACCTGGTCTTGTTGTTATTGCTGTTTACGGTGCGTAAACCGGGGCTGGCGAAATACATGCTTAGCCTCGCTACGCTGGTGACGCTGCTTTGGTCACTGAGCTTTGTGTCACTGTTAAGCGGTCCGTTAAGTGTCTTACACTTACTTCAGGCGGATACCATTAAACAAGGCATCTGGCTGCTGTTTATAGCCAGTTGTCTGAAAAACGATTTTGCCAATATCTGGCAGGTGCTGCGTCAGCCCGCCACCTTATTTGCGTTGTTGGTTCCGGCCATCGCACTGTTGAGCCCCTGGTTTATTCAGGTTGATATCACCTGGCATTTTCTGATGCAAACCCTGATAGCGCTGGAAGTGCTTATTCTGCTTGAAGTGCTTTACCGTCAGGTTGGTCAGGACCAGTGGGCGTATAAGCCACTGGCATTGTATTTGGGGGCGACCAATCTGTTTGAGTTTGTGTCTTACGCCAATGCCACCATGATTGCTAATGTGGAACCCGGGTTTATTGCCGCTCGGGGTTATATCTACCTGCTTATGTTACCGTTTCTGGTGATTGCCACACGGCGCATAAAGCACTGGGGCGTAAATATCTTTATCTCCCGTGATGTCGTATTGCACAGCTCACTGTTGCTGGTAGCCGGGGTGTATCTCTTTATCATGGCAGCCATGGGCTATGTTATCAGTTATTTGGGCTGGAGCTGGGGCTCCACTGTGCAAATCATACTGATTGCGTTGTCGCTGGTTTTGCTCGCCACATTGTTTTTATCGAATACTTTTCGCACCCGCATTAAGGTCTTTATTACCAAACACTTCTTTGCTAATCAGTTCGATTATCGCGAAGAGTGGGTGAAATTAACCAATGTATTGTCGCAAAACGATCAGTCTTTACCCAGTGTTTACCAGATGGCACTTGAAGGGGTGATGGGGGCGATAAATTACGATAGTGGCGCACTCATTAAAAAGCAGGGGCCGGGCTTTCACGTGGTGAGCAGCCAGCACTTTATGCCGTTATCCGAAGTGGGGGGAACGCTTAAGCCATTATGGGACTACTGCGAAAAAACCGGCTGGTTAATTGATGTTGATGAATACCGCACCAAGCCCTATGTGTATGAAGGGCTTAATCTGTCGAATGAAGTGGTTGAAACGACCCGTTTGCAACTGGTGATCCCGTTTATTCGCGAAGGCAACATGTGGGGGCTGGCGTTGCTGTGCGCGGTGGATCGACCGAAAGTGTCACTAAACTGGGAGGTGCGGGACTATTTAAATGCCGTAACTAACCAAATTGCTAATTTTATTTATTTGCATGAAGCGGCACAATCATTGGCCGAGAATGCACAATTTGCTGCTTTCAACCGGATGGCTGCCTTTGTATTGCACGATCTCAAGAATGTACTGGCACAGATCGACCTGATCCTGTGTAATGCAGAGCAGCACAAAGGTAACCCTGAATTTATTGAAGATAC
>JAYZXK010000291.1:0-9884 GCA_036141415.1 Pseudomonadota bacterium | reverse complement strand
ACCTCCTTCGGGGGGAGGAGTCCATACATCGGAATTTTCGCAGAAAATATCCGGGACCCCCTTCCCTGTTATCGTGGGCCTAAAAAGAGCAAAATAAAAAACAGGCTATTTTAAATGGGTCACACTGCTAAGGAGATACCGACTCGAAGGCCGGTATGACAGATTATTTTGGACCGGAATACTCCTCACCGTCATCCCGGAATTTTCGCAGAAAATATCCGGGACCCCCTTCCCTGTTATCGTGGGTCTAAAACAACAAAGTAAAAAGCAGGATATTTTAAATGAGTCACACTGCTAAGGAGATACCGGCTCGGAGGCCGGTATGACAGGTAATTATTGACCGGAATACTCCTCACCGTCATCCCGAATTTTCGCAGAAAATATCCGGGATCTCCTTTCCTGTTACCGTGGGCCTAAGAAGAGCAAAATAAAAAGCAGGCAGTTTTAAATAAGTCACGCTGTAAAAATTAAAATCAAAGCCCGCATCAGCACTCAGTCGGGGTGCCGACTGCCTCCAAAGGGTAGTTGGCTCTCCTTAGCTCTTCACAACAGCTACCTGCCAGTTCTTTAATCGCGTCCAGGCATACTGGCAGTCAGAAAAACGCTTAACCAATCGTATAATTTACACGAAGTGTGTCCCCACTGAACGTTATTCACAGTGTGCTTATCTTATTTAGCTCGTTTTTCGCCCGATAACTAGCTACCTTTACGCCCCTAATCAGTGCTGTGTCGGGCGCACTAAATATACTAATAATGCGGTCCGTCCAAAGCTATAACCTGCCACCAAGAGCAGAGCTGATCATTGGCTGCGTAGACAAAAATTATTCGCGCTTAGCCCTCCCACTGATTAAGTGCCAATTGCCTAAACACGACCGTTATTTTTTGTTGTTTTTCTTTGAAGGGAAATTAATGTCTAGTGATACCCGAAAAGGCCGCAGGGGCCTTAAGGCAGTCGGTACACCGTTTAAATTATCGTTACTCTCTGTCATTCTAACTACGTTGTCGGTTTCCGGCACCACATTGGCACAAACCACGGCTTCGCCAGCAGCAAGACCATCTGATGATGCGACCAATCAAAGTGCCAGGGAGCGCGATCGCATCTTACTCAAGCGTAACCCCATTGCTTCTGAATATCAGGGTAACGACACTCCCGGGCGCTTTTTCAGCGCGGTGACCGATGCTGAAGGCGTAGATTTTCGTGGTCAGTTTCGATTATCCAAAGGTAAGGCAGAAACCAACAGAGCGGAGCTTGAGGCCAACGTAAGTTATCAGGACGTGGCCCGTGAATATACGCCTGGCGGCAGTATTAAGCTGGCCAAGAGTTTTGACCGCTGGCGCTTGCAATTTAATGCCCAGAGAAACAGCCTGGAGCGAATAGTCGATTTTTATCAGGCCCGCTGGCTATCCATCGATGCCCCTGAGGCTCCTGAACAACAGGCTTTATTACTGGGTTTCCCCCGCTACAGCCAGGACCAGTTTGATACTACCAGCACCAATATGCAGTGGCGCGCTGACTACGTGCTTTCTGAACACACTTATTTTACCTACGAAGGCATGTCGACCAACTACGACGATATCGCCACCCGTAACCGGCTGGAATACCAAATTGGTGCCGGCACCATTAATAGCACCGAGCTCAGTGATGACGGCTCTACCTTAAGCGATGTCAGCGTGACCGACTCGCGTATTCGACGCTATTTTCACAGAATGGAAACCGCCAGGGATATTCATCGCCATCGCCTGGGCGTAAATTACGAAACCGACACCAGCGCGTTTGAAGCTGGCATCTACTACAGCCGTTGGGTAAACGAGCGACTCTGGCTACCCTGGAATTTTGTCGATCAGGGACTGAGTGCTAACTATTCTATTGATAGCCCTTACCTGCCGACGACCACCGTGACCAATGCCGACGTATTTGATACCAGTCAGTCATGGTATGCTAATTACCGGCCGACCCTGACCACCACCACAGATACTGATTATGCTTTCGTTACCGATTGGAGCCAGCAATTTAAGTTTGCCGGACGACCAGTATGGGTTGGCAGTGGCATCACCTGGTGCAATAAAGAGCGCGATAACCACAATTACCGCTCGGTTTATACCGCTACTGAAGACCGTTTTAGCCTCACACAGGTGCTGGGAAGTAATCAGGCGGTTGAGATTATGGAAGACCGAACCACCATCCCTGCCGGTATGAACTTGTTATTGGGTGAACCCTATCTCGCCGCTAATCCGGAACAGTTTAACTTTAACCCGGCTCAATCCTTTTTAGAGTCTATCCAGGATATCTATACCAGCGAAGAAACGGTGAGTTCAGCCTACATCGATGCTTACCAGCAACGGGTATCCTGGTTCTGGCGTCTTGGCCTGCGTTATGAGAAAACCGAAACCAGCACTCGTGGTGCAGTGAGCGGGCCCACAGAGGCCGGTATTGCAAACCTGGGCGATCAGATCACCAGTGTGGACGTGGCCGGTCTTACTGTCGAAGAAAACTTCAGCTACTTTGATGCAGCATTTGTGGAAGGCGGTAACAGCTATCAGCATCTGCTACCGTCTCTTGAGTTGCGCTACCAGTTATCCGCCTCTACCCGTTTAAAGTTTAATTATTTTGAGCAGCTAATGCGCCCGCAGTATTTTGATACGGTGCGTTACCGCCGCATTAATCCTCCCACCCGCACCATTACGGAAGGCTCACCGGACCTTGAGGCCACTACCATTGTTAACTGGTTTGCCGGACTCGAATATACTCACACCCAGGTAGGTAAACTCTATGCCGGGGTGTACTACAACGATATCTCGGACTTCTTCTATGACTCCAGGGTTACAGAAGAGCTCGACGGCATTGTGTACGATGTAACCCGGGTGGAAAATGGCAAGGACGGCTTTATCCGCGGTGTGCAAACCTACTGGTCACAGCAGTTTACCGATACCGGGCTGGCACTGATTGATATTAAAGTGTCTTACACCTTCTCAGATACAGAAGCCAATCTGGCCGACCGCGCCATTGCCATGCCAGAGCGGGCGGAGCATCGCCTGATGCTTAACCTGCTGGTTAAGAATAATCAGTGGCAATATACCACTAATCTGGCCTGGCAGAGTGAGGCGCTGGATGATGTAGGCGCCGATGCCCAACAGGACACCATCAGAGAGAAAGTCCTTTCGTGGAACCAGTCTTTCAGTTGGCGCTTCAGTGAGCACCTGAGTACAAAATTCAGCCTGAATAATATTCTTAACTACCCGGACCGTTCTTATCTCAGCGAGCGAAAGCGAGTGATTAATAATCTGTACAGCGGTACCACAGCTAAGTTGAGCTTGCGCTATACTTTTTAGAACTTCATCAGATTGTTCGACTGGCCGGGGATCACCAGCGAACTTTCTGACGCTCTTGTTTACGCTGACTCTTGGCCTGCTTGGCATCTTTGCGGCGGGCCTTAACGGCTCTGCTAACCCTGGTGGGACGGCGCTTTTTCTGCACTTTGGTATTTTCCTTAATCCACTCCACCAACCGGGCAATGGCATCCTCGCGATTCTGCTCCTGGGTTCGGAACTGTTGCGCCTTTATAATCATTACGCCGTCGGAGTTTACCCGACTATCATTACAGTTGAGCAGCTTCTGCTTAATGGGATCAGGTAAGGATGAGTTGTGGATATCAAACCGTAAATGAATAGCACTGCTAACCTTATTAACGTTCTGCCCACCGCTGCCCTGAGCGCGAATGGCCTGCAGCTCTATTTCGCTTTCGGCAACAGCCAGTGACGACGAGATCTCAATCATATTGCTCATATATCCATCAACTGTGATTAATCCATACCGAATAGTACCGCGAACACGTTATTTTTTATACCTCAGGGCTTTTTAGCTACCCCGTATAAAAGTATCGATGTTACGATAGCAAGTGGTTAACGAGTCTCCAGAGAGGTTGATTTCAGGTGTTTCGCAACTACAGCATAGTGATTGGTTTGATGTGTGTTAGCTCACTACTGCTTGCCTCCGCCTGCCAGTCTAAACAGCTTACTATTCTCTACGCCGCCGAATTGCCTCTTATCAATAATCCGCCCCATGGCAGCTACGCTAATCTGGCAAGTTTGGTTAAGCAAACCAGAGACACACAACAACCCAGTTTGTTTCTTTTTGGCGGAGGTAGCCTGGCCCCCAGCATGTTGTCTTCCTTCGATCGCGGTGCGCATATTATTGATATTCTCAATACTATCGAGCCGGATGCTATGGGCATTGCTAAACGCGAGTTCAGTTACTTTGAGGATGAACTTACGTTGCGCGCCTATGAAGCCGCTTTCCCGTTAGTATTAAGCAATGTGACCGATCCACTCACCGGTCGGGAGCTTGAGGGGACCTGGCAGGATATCATTATTGCCAGAGGAGGTGTCAGGGTTGGCATTCTCACGGTAATAGCCAGTGCCTCCTCAGAAGAGTACTTAATGCACAGACTACAGATTAATGCCCCCTACGACACCATAGTAAGTCGTGCCAGTGCACTGCGCGAGCGCGGCGCAGAATTGATAGTACTGATGGTTTCAGACGAATTACCATTCATTAATAAGCTATTAAGCCAATCACAAGTCGATCTGGTGTTACGCAACGATCCTTACTATGTGAAACCGCGTGCCGCCGATGAAAAACCGCGGACAAACTATGTCATTGTAACCAGTGAGGCCGCGGCAGCGAAAGTAAACATAGAATGGCCACAAGGCAACCCTGCTGAGGCTCAGTACGAAGTGGTACAACTCCCTCTCAGCAACTATCCGAAAGATCCGGTGATTGCCGAACAGGTTGCCACCTATGATAACCGAATTACTGCACTGCTTAGTGAGCAGGTGGCCCGTCTCACCACCGAAATGGATACTACGCGAGATGCTGTACGTACGCGTGAAAATGGCTTTGGAAACCTGGTGAGCGATGCCTTAAAAGAAGCCAGTCATACCGATGTGGCAATTATCAATGGTGGTGCTATCCGCGGCGAACGTGGCTATCGTGAGGGGCATCTGTTAACCCGCATGGATATAACCAGCGAGTTACCATTTCGAAATCATATCCGGGTACTGAGGATAACCGGGGCTGATTTAAAATCGGCTCTGGAAAACGGTGTGAGCAGGATTGAAGCGGCTTCAGGCCGTTTTCCTCACGTTTCCGGAATGCAATTTAAGGTGCAACTCTCCGCAGCACCAGGTAATCGCGTAATAGATCTCACGATTAACGGTGGCCCCATGGAACCGGACCGCATCTATTCACTCGCCACTTCCGATTATCTGGCTAATGGTGGTGATGGGTACGAAAGCCTTAAACGGGGTAGCGAAGTGCCGTTCAGTCAGCAGGTAACGCCGTTAATCGCTGACATTGTGATCAGTATTTTACGCCGTCAATCCGAGCTATCTGCCACCGCCCAGGGCAGAGTGACTTTTATCAGCGGCCGGGGTAACTAGAATGACCAGCCTGCAAAAACAATCAGGTTACTTTAAGGGGTTTAAGTTCAGAAGATTGTACTCTTTGTCAGGGATCATTAATTTAAGTTTAGTAACCCTGATTATCGCCGTGATGCTCCTGGCCTACACCACTTATTCAAAACTGTCTTCTTTCGAACAGTCACTTAATTCAATGATGGATAAATCGTTGCCCAGCGTTATTCTGTCAGGCAAAATTTATTCGCAGATGAACCTGTTACTGAGCGGCACCGAACAATTATCCAAGGCCAATTCAGAAGCCATGCGCAGAATTGCCACAAATACCATTACCCGTCAGTTGGAAGGCTTGCAGAAGCTGTCGCAGGAACACGAGCAAACCTACCACATCTCGTCTCAACTGAGTTCAGTTGAACGAGAACTGGATGAACTCAACGAGTTAGTGGGGCAACGTATTGCGGTCAATAATAGAATCGAACGGTTAGCCGCAAAACTCTACGATCTGCAACGCCAAATCAATACTGATCTGACTGCCAGTAACCCAACAAGTGCCAGCACAGCCTGGTCCCTACTGTTTTCCCGTATAATGCTGCTTTCTGCTGAACTTACCAGCCTCGACCAGTTAAGCGAAATACGCCAACGGCAGAATACCCTGGAAAACCTGTTCATCTCACTCTCAGAACTTGCCGATACGCTACCCACAGATCAACTTCAAAGTGCACAACCGGCCATTGCGGCCTTATCTGAAAACGTGTTGCACCCCAACTCCGGGTTAGTTGCGTTGCGCCAGCAACAATTGAAAATACTTGGCCGGGTGCAGGGCAGAAGCAACTTCGTGAGAAATTTAATTGCCGATTATGCTCGCTTAAACGAGTTTGAGTCCCATCAGTTAAATCAGGCAGTTTTAAGCCGCGCGGCGAAAACATCCAGACTGGTAGAACATCAGGTGAAACAAGCCAGCGCGTTGTTTATCATTCTGCTGTTTGCCTACATAGGCTTCGCCGTTTTTATTCAGCGCGTAGTGGTTAACCGTTTGAAAAACCTCAATCAGCAGGTACAACAGCGATCTACCGGTCAGAGTCAGATCATTACCGTCACTGGCAATGACGAAATCACTGAACTAGCCAGAAGTTTTGAACGATTTGCCACCACGATCGAACTACAAAAGAACACCCTGGAAGAAATGAGCCTGCGTGATGCCCTCACCGGCATTGCTAATCGCCGGGCCTTTGATGACTACTACTCCCAGGCGCTCAATGTGGCAGCCAGACAACGCTGGCCACTGAGCGTGCTACTGATTGATGTGGATTATTTTAAACAGTACAACGATAACTACGGTCACAGTCAGGGCGACATATGTTTAAAGCAGGTAGCCACCCTGATCAAACAACAAATGCCACGTAAAACCGACATTCTGGCCCGCTACGGCGGCGAAGAATTTGCCGTGTTACTACCAGACACCGACGAGCAGGGGGCGATAAAAGTCGCAGAGCATATTCTGGAAACATTTAAGACTGCTCAGATCCCTCATGACTTTAGTGGTGTGGCCGACCATGTCACCGTGAGCATTGGTATTTCTATCGGGCAGCAACAGGACGGCACTATCACACTCCCTTCGGTGGAAGCTGCCGATAGAGCACTATACAAAGCCAAGCGAACAGGCCGCAACCGCTGGGTGAATGAAGCAGATAAAAACGAGTAGAAATAAAGGGGTCAGAGTTAATAAATCAAGGGGTCAGAGTCAGTTAATTAAATTGCATGGGAACAACTGACTCTGACCCCTTTATTTGCCGTTATTTGTTTTATTTACTCAAAGAGCTCTTTATGCAGTACCGTTACAATCTCGGTACTGTCGGCTTCATTGACTAAAAATGAGATATTGTGCGGGTTAGCACCAAAACAAATCATACGCAGGTTGTAGTCAGATACGGCCGCAAAAATCCGGCTCGATACGCCTTTACTGGTTTGCATGTGGTTACCCACTACGGTAACCAAATCAAAACCGTGCTCTACGGTAACGTCACAGATGGTTTCGAGCTCAGCTATGGTTTCACGATTTAATCGCTGCGCCACTGAGTTAGCCGGATTATCCAGGGTAAATGACACCGAGATCTCAGAAGTAGTTACCAGATCAACACTCAGCTTGTGCTTGGCAATAATCGCAAACACCTGCTGCAGGAAGCCCTGAGCATACATCATCTTAGGCGTTTTCACCGTCACCATTACCTGCTCTTTACGGCGGGTCAGGGCACGGAATGGCGGCTCATTTTCGCAGTCTTTAACAATCCAGGTACCGCCCTTTTCAGGCTCTTTGCTGGACCCTACAAACACTTTGATATCTTTACGAACCGCCGGCTCCATAGTGGCCGGGTGTAATACTTTCGCTCCGAAGGTAGCCATTTCCGCGGCTTCCTCAAAGCTCAGTTCCGGTAACGGATGCGCCGCAGCGGTAATGCGTGGATCGGTAGTGTAAACACCGGTTACGTCAGTCCAGATTTCGCAAACCTCAGCGCCAATGGCTTCGGCCAACAAAGCTGCGGTAAAGTCTGAACCACCGCGTCCCAGCGTTGTAGTACGGCCTTCTTCGTCAGCGCCCACAAAGCCCTGAGTCACCACAATGGCGTTTTCAATCTCTGGCTTTAATAACGCCTGGGCGTTTTCGGCAATATCGTCCAGCTGCGGGGTAGCCGCGCCAAACTCACTGTCGGTACGCAGAACCTTGCGCACATCAAAGTTCATGGTAGTAACATCCTGTTCAGCCAGCACAGCACTGAACATCAGGGATGACATACGCTCACCCATCGACAGCAACTGATCTTTTAAGTCGGCACGATGTAAAATTTCTTCGTGGAACGCGAGTTTCTTCACTTCTTCCAGCAGATCATCCAGCTTAGCCGCAACACTGTCTTTATCTTTTAATTCGTTAAGTATTTTATACTCAATATCGGTAATTGCCTGACATACCTCACCAATTTGCTCCTGGGTCATGGCTTTATGCGCCAGATCCACCAGGTGGTTGGTAATGCCGGCAGCAGCACTTACCACAACAATACGAGTGCCTGGGTTGCCCGCAACAATGCGGGCACAATTTTGCATAGCAGCATAGTTAGCAACACTGGTGCCGCCAAACTTTGCAATGGTTAACGCCTTACTCACGGTGTTCTCCGTTTGTACGCTGTTCAAATCAGCGTTATGGATTGACAATCAGTTGGTCGCCAACATGAATATCATGCTTAGCAAACCAGCCCTGGTTCATTTCTAGCGCGTATTTCACCACTTTGGAAGCGCCCACAGACGTTAAGTCCTGGGGCTCTAGTGGTTTTATATCAGTAATAACGCCGTTTCTGTCGATAAATGCCACATCCAGTGGAATGAAGGTATTTTTCATCCACATGCTTGCTTGTTTTTCGGGATCAAACTCAAACAACATGCCACAGCTTGCGCACAATGTTTTACGAAACATCAGGCCCTGAGCCCGTTGTTCGAAGGTTTGGGCAAACTCCACCTGCAGTGCAATGTCGTTAATTTCAATTCGCGCGGATTCAAAATCAACAGCGTTTACATTACAGGCGCTCAGCAGCAAGCCAGCTATCAGAAGGCCTGACGCTATCAGTTTTGACCTTATTATAGTGCGCGATCCCATTTATATTCCTTGTTAGTTACCTTAAATACAGACATAAAAAAAGCCGGGCCCTTACGGTGCCCGGCTTTCTAGTTTATATGCTAAGTCAGGCAACATTCAACGTTGGAATGATCTTAGCCTTAGCCTCTTCTTCTGCCTTCTTAAAGCTTTCCATCTTATCGAAGTTCAGATAGCGGTATACGTCAGCTGACATAGAGTCGATCTTACCGGCGTATTCCATGTACTCTTCGGCTGTTGGCAGACGACCAACGATTGCACCAACGGCGGCAAGCTCTGCAGACGTCAGGTATACGTTAGCACCATCACCTAAACGGTTAGGGAAGTTACGGGTAGAGGTAGACAGTACCGTTGCACCGGCATCTACACGTGCCTGGTTACCCATACACAGTGAACAGCCTGGCATTTCAGTACGTACACCTACGCGACCATAGATGTTGTAGTAACCTTCTTCCATCAGCTGGGCTTTATCCATCTTAGTAGGAGGAGAAATCCACAGACGGGTTGGCAGCGTCTTACCGTAGTTATCCAGCAATTTACCTGCCGCACGGAAGTGACCGATGTTAGTCATACAAGAACCGATGAATACTTCATCAACCTTGTCGCCAGCAACGTCTGATAATGTTTTAGCATCATCCGGGTCGTTCGGGCAGCAAACGATTGGCTCTTTGATTTCTGACAGGTCGATTTCGATAACTTCGGCATACTCTGCATCAGCATCGGCACGCATCAGTGATGGGTTAGCTAACCACTCTTCCATCTTCTGAGCACGACGCTCAAGAGTACGCGGATCGCCATAGCCTTCGTTGATCATCCAGCGTAACATGGT
>JAYZXK010000290.1:0-10622 GCA_036141415.1 Pseudomonadota bacterium | reverse complement strand
AGAACATTAATGCCAAAGGCGAGCCGCGTTCATGGACCGATCACCTGCTGTGGCACCATGCCGCTCACACGGTAGATTTGTTTGCCTATCAGGCAGGCAGCAAAGTGGTTAAGGCGAATGCTATCCAGGGGCCAATTCACCCGGAGCTGGGTATTGCCATGGATATGTCTATTCAACTGTTGGCTGAAAATGGCGCGGTGTGTACGCTGTCTCTATCATTTAATAACGATGGCCCGCTGGGTACGTTCTTCCGCTACATTTGTGACAACGGCACCTATATTGCCCGCTATGATGACCTGGTTGACGGCCGGGAAAACGCTATAGATGTGTCGCAGGTAGATGTGTCGATGAATGGTATTGAACTGCAGGACCGTGAGTTTGTCGCGGCCATCAACGAAGGGCGCGAGCCGAATAGCAGTGTTGCCCAGGTCTTTGACTGTTATCGTGTACTGTATGAGCTTGAGCAGCAGCTAAACGCTCAGTAATTGATATCTGTACTCAGTAAACCGAAGGGATTAGCGCTATGTTACAACGCAAACTGGCTGGCCGCCTGGTATCAGAAATTGGCCTGGGGTGTATGAACCTCAACCATGCCTATGCCAAAAAGGTCGATCAGGCCACGGCGACCAGCCTGCTGACCAAAGCCTTTGAGGCGGGTGTCACGCATTTTGATACAGCAGCACTGTATGGTTTTGGCAGTAACGAAAAGATGGTTGGCGAAGCGATTAAACCGTTTCGTAAGGATATTTTTCTGGCCAGTAAATGCGGCATGACCGGCGTTAATGGCAAGCGTACTATTGATGGCCATCCGGCCACCTTAAAAGCCACTCTGGATACCGCGTTAACCAGTCTGCAAACAGATCATATCGACCTTTATTACCTGCACCGCATTGATCCGGATGTTCCGGTAGAGGAAAGCGTGGGTACCTTAGGTGATATGGTTAAAGCCGGCAAGATAGGCGCGGTAGGATTATCGGAAGTCTCGGCTGAAACGCTGCGAAAAGCTCATGGCGAATATCCCATTGCGGCGCTGCAAACCGAGTATTCCCTGTGGACCCGCAATGCCGAAATTGCGGTGCTCGATGCCTGTAAAGACTTAGGTGTGGACTTTGTGGCATTCAGTCCGCTGGCTCGTGGTTATCTTGCTGGTGGCGTCGATCCGGCCAGCATGGGCGACGGTGATATTCGTAAAGGAATGCCCCGCTTCCAGGGCGATAACTGGGCTGCCAATCAGCAGTTATATGCCGACTTTGCATCACTGGCGGCCTCTGCAGACATTACCCCGGCTCAATTAGCCATGGTCTGGGTTCTGGCGCAGGGAGAGCACATTCATGCACTGCCGGGTACCAGCAGCGAAGCGCATCTTATGGAAGATTTACAGGCCAGCGGCCTGCAACTGCCAGCGGAATTGCTGGTGAAGGCCGATGAGCTGATCAATCGCCAGACGGTGAAAGGAGCTCGTTATCCGGCCGGCGCTCAGGCCGACATTGATACCGAGGATTTTGCCGACGAGTAATCATAAATCAGTTCACCCATCCCGAGTGAACTGACTTTCTTTCCGGGCTAGCGCTCTGCCAGCGCAAGAGCAGCATTCACAGTAAACAGATAAAGCCCGCCCACGTTGATCACATACTCATTTTCGCCCCACAGGAATGGCCAGTTCTCTTTATTCTCCGGCAAGTCCGGCTTCAGAATTAATACCCCCGGCACGATCGCTCCACTGATAAACGAGTAGTCAGCCCGGTTCATACCATACGCCACTTTTTTCGAAACCGTACCGACATTAGACACAAAGGAAATGTCGGAGTCCGGGTGGGTGCCGTACAGGTAGTCGAGAGAGCGGTAAATTAACCCAGCATCGAATAAATCAGGAAAGGCAGTGTGCAGGTAATACTGGGTAATTGCCATCTGCAAAATGGTGCCATTGCCTGCCCAGCCGTACTCGGTAATGGTGACACCGAACGGGTTTTTGCTGGTGGCGGCTTCAAGCGCTGGTTTATATTTTTGTGCCGCCCGGCGAATGCGCTGTGCATAGGCCTTATCCATGTGCGGTAGGGCGCGAATAGCAATCACCGCAGCGCGATTGAATTCCCCTTCGATATAGGGCAGTAAGTCTTTTACTGCGTGTTGGTACTGCTTGTCGCCGGTGGTAATCAGCAGCTCTACTGCAGCTTTGAGTTTTTCCTCTTCCAGACCACCGCCGGTGGTATTACCCACCTTAAACATATCCGGTGCATGGGTCGATTCCTCCTGCCACGCGGCAATAGCGGTATCGCGGCATTCCGCAGCCAGGGACGGATTGTAGTCGGCCAGGGCCCGGCTCGCTGCGGCCAGTGCTGCCATAGAGCCATAGTTAAGCGGGGTGGATTTGCTGGTAAACGCCCAGCGGTCGTCAAATACACCGCTGCGAGTACCATCCGATTCGGTATCGCTCATGGCCGCATCGTAGATCAGATTGTCGGTCATGGTGAGGCCGTCGCCAAGGTGAGTATACTGGCTTAAATCCGGCACTATAATGCCAGGAATAGCGTGGCCGACCGCTTTATACTGCGCCAGCAATGCCAGACTGCCGTGCTCTATTTGCTGTAACAGATCGGGCTTGCCGTCCGGCACATGAATATCCACATATTTGCGTTCGTAATCAACCAGCGTGGTATCACGGGTCAGGCCAAACTCTTCCCAGGTCTGCACCAATGAGGTAATGGTGTGATACTGCGTTTGCGTGCGGATATCGTAATCGCCGGCATCATACCAACCGCCTACGTTAAGCCCGGGAATATGCTCACCCGGTTCGTAGGGCGTATCGGTAGTGGGGCCCTGAGCATATAAATCAAAGTGGGTGTGATTTACCGGTGCCTGCAAAGCATCATCCAGGTGAGAGGCGCCATGCCACACCCGGTATGCTTCGTTGATCAGCATGTGATCCATCTGTACCGGGAAATAGTGGTCGAGGGTGGGGTGCCAGGCGTTATCCAGCACCGTGGCATCAATCGAAAATGGCGCGGTGGTGGTTTCGCCATAGCGCAGCTGGTACACACCGCTGGTGGTGACATCGCTGAAATCAAACACCGCATACTGATAGCGGGTGTAGTTGTCGTGCTTTTCAGGCTGGCGCTTTTTAACGCTGGTCGTGGTGCCGTCGGGATTTACCCGTAATAACTCGGCATCGCCGGACAGTGTGGCTCTGGCATCCAGCTCGATGACTGCCCGCTTGGTTTGTTGCGGCAGATAACCTACCTGTGAATGGCCAATAACCGGAGCACGTAACCAGTTGTCATCAGTACTGGCGGTTAGCTGCCATTTAGCCAGCGTACCGCTCTTGCCGGCAGGTAGCAGACCACGCACCACATACCAGCCATTCTGAGCCTTAGCACGCCCGTCATAAAGCGCCAGAGGCAGTGATTCTGACTTAATGGACACCCGTTTCTGCGGGCTTTCCGGAGCGAGTACCAGGTGTTGGCCGGTGGCCAGCGGTTGTGGCTCATGCTCGCCGATGATTTCTTTTACGCCAGTGGGGTAGAGCGGAAAGCTGCCGGGTTTGCCGTCGGCCAGAAAGCTGGTTTCCATATAGGTAGCCGGTAAAAATTCCATATTGAAGCCGGCCTTACCTTCCAGAGCGGGCGGTAGTGGGTTGGGCGACGACAGGGTAATTTCAACGCCGTTGTTGATGGGCCTGGCGGTAATGGTGTAGGTAAAATTATACTCCGGATACGCGAGAGTGGCGCTGATGGTCCCCGATGCCTGATCGACTTTGCGCTCCACAAAGGTGGGAATGGGATCCCACTGTTCAGGCGTGGCACTGAGCCTCACATCGCCATTGGTTGCGGTGCGCTCGCCAAAATGAATCAGCTCAACACCACTAATTTTGGAATCACCAAATAAACCGTTGTACCAGTTGCTGAACACAACCACATCCAGACTCGGCTGGCTGAAATACTGCTTATCATTAAGCTTAGGGGTAGCCGCCAGGGTGATTGTTGATGCAGTGGCAAAGGCGCCGGCAATGGCGACAGCAAGAAGTGGTTTTAGCACGCAGTCTCTCCGTTTTTAATTGTAAACAAAAGGTTATCAATCTGGCGGGCAATTAAAATTACGGTATCGGTTATTGCTATTGTGATTTCATCATTTGAAAGGGGAAGAAAAAGCGAGTCAGTGACAGCAATGGGAGAGCATGCCACTGACTGCAAAAAAGGTGGGTTAAACCTCGCAGCGAATAAGCGGCTCTATGTTTTTTATGTAGAACGCATACAGGGCGTTATGCAGATTTTCATCGAGCGGCGGTAATCCCGCAATGGCGGCATTTTGCGATACCTGTCTGGCCGAACTGGCGCCGGGAATAATGGCCGACACAGCCGGATGATCGAGGATCCAGCGCATGGCAAATTGCGCCATGTTGAGTGACGCCGGTTTAAAGTCTTCCAACTGCTTAACCAGTGCCAGACCTTTATTGAACTCGATACCGCTGAAGGTTTCGCCCACGCTGAAGGCATCGCCGTCTTTATTAAAGTTGCGGTGATCGCTGTCGGCAAACCGGGTGTGCTGATCAAACTTACCGGTTAACATGCCACTGGCCAGCGGCAGGCGTACGATAATGCCCACCTGTTGGGCTGCGGCCTGATCCAGCAACTCGGTGACCGGGCGCTGGCGCATCAGGTTAAAGATGATTTGCAGTGAGGTCAGATCGGCATGCTGTAAACAAATATGCGCTTCGCGCAGGGTTTCCACACTGGCACCGAAATGCTGAATATGGCCTTCCTGCTGTACTTCCCGGAGCCAGTCAAAAATAGCGCCTTCGCTGAGTACCTGCTCCGGGATACAGTGCAGTTGCAGTAAGTCCAGGCTGTCCCGCTGTAATCGGTCCTGGGCGCGTTTTACTGAGTCGCGCAGGTCCTGTAGGGAGTAGCCATCCGGGTAGGTGCCTTCGCCGCGGCCGTATTTGGTAGCAATAACCGCATCGGGTGCAATTGCCGCCAGCACTTCGCCCACGTAGCTTTCACTCTGCCCGGCGCCATAGACATCGGCGGTATCGAAAAACGTAATACCGTCGTCAACGGCCTGCTCGAGTATGGCTTTTGCCGTGGGCTCGTCAATGGGGCCGAAATCGCCACCCAGCTGCCAGCAGCCTAAGCCGACTTCACTGACTGCAAGCCCGGATGCGCCGAGCACACGTGATGGGATGGATTTAACTGACATTGAATCTCCTTTTGGTACTTCGGTAAATGTGTGGTTTATACGGTATCACTTACGAAATGGCCTTGGCCTTTTGTGGAATGGCGCAGTAGCGGCGTATAAAGTCGTCATGAGCGGGCAACTGAGCGACGGCCTGAAGCACCCGCTGGCGTTGCTGCTGCATGGACTGATTAAGTTGTGCATCAGACAGCATGGCGGCAGCAGGGTGGTGAGAATCCGGCGTTACGCCCTGGCCCAGCATTACCTGCGCCCAGGAGTCTACCCGGAACAGTTCGTTTTGCTTCTGGAAGGCATGCGCCTGCTCTTTAAATAAGGTAATGCGCGTTTGCAGAGAGTCCGGGACAGTCATGTTTTTACAATGCTCCCAGAACGGGCTGTCGTCGCGCTGAGTGACGTGATAATGCAGAATAATAAAGTCGCGTATGCGTTCCAGCTCCAGTTGGGTTTGCTGGTTGTATTCGTCTGTCAGCGCCTGCTCATTACCGCCGTGAGGAAACAACTGCATAAACCGGGTGATGCCCATAATCACTAAGTGAATGCTGGTGGACTCCAGCGGCTCCACAAAGCCACTGGCGAGCCCCAGAGCCAGGCAGTTGCGATGCCAGGCTTTGTTACGCCGGCCGGTTTTAAAACGCAGGGTTCTGGGTGTGGTAATCGCTTCGCCCTTAACGTTTTGCATAAGCTGTTCGCTGGCTTCGTTGTCATCCATAAACGCGCTGCTGTAAACGTTGCCATTGCCGGTTCGGTGCTGCAGCGGAATTTCCCACTGCCAACCAGTATGATGCGCGGCAGAGCGGGTAAAGGGCGCGGCTGGCTCCGTGCTGGTGGTTTGTACGGCACAGGCGCTGTCACAGAGTAACCAGTGCGACCAGTCTTCGTAACCGGTGTGCAGGGTTTCCTCAATCAGCAGCCCTTTAAAGCCGGTGCAATCGATAAAAAAGTCACCTTCAAGCAGCTCGCCACTGGCCAGTCTGAGCGCTTTAATATCGCCATTATCGTGTTGCAATACCTGGCTGATAACTCCATCGCAATGGGTAACGCCGAGGTTGCTGCAAAAGCGCTTTAAAAACTCTACGTAATTGCCGGCGTCCAGGTGATAGGCATACTGAATATTACTCTGCGCAGAGGTGGCAAACTTGTGCTGACGAGCGGCTTCGAGCTCAAAGCAATAGTCACCGTAGTCGCCTTCCAGCCCGCGGGCTTTGGCACTGAGATAAAAATGCACAAACTCGGCCAGCCAGCTTTGCTGACCTGTCATACCAAAAGAGTGAATGTACTGCTCACCAATGCGCCCCCAGTTTTCAAACCGGATGCCAAGCTTAAAAGTGGCGGCGGTGGCGCGCATAAACGCCTGCTCGTCGATTTGCAGCAATTTATGAAACGTACGTAAGGGCGGGATAGTCGCTTCTCCCACACCAATGGTGCCAATGGTGCTGGATTCCACCAGTCTGATATTAACCAGTGGCCCCATTTTGCGGGCCAGCGCTGCAGCGGCTATCCATCCTGCGGTGCCGCCGCCGGCTATTACTATTTGTTTGGGTGGTGTTGTCATGAGCGGGTTACTTATTTAACTGATTGATAATAATAGCGCGTAAACGCCGGGCCGTGACTTCGTCTATGTTGGCCAGTACGCCTTTACCTGACTCGGGTAAATGCGCATGGGGCAAATTGCTATCGCCAAACACGTAATAATCGAACAACGCCTTAAAAGCTGCTTTCTCACGCTCGGGCCTGTCGCGAATGGCCAGCATGGCATGGAACAGGGCCGGCATGCCAGAGCCAGCCAGCGATGGTGCCTGCGACCACCAGTAATTCACCAGTACGTTAAAATGGCTCAGGCCTTCTACCTGATGCCACCACATACTGGGAATGAAAATCCCGTCACCCGGTGCCAGCTCGGCGATCTGCGCATGCTTAAGGGCTTCAGCAAAACGCGGGTAACGAGCAAAGTCCGGCTGATGAAAATCCACCATGCTGATAACCTGGCCGCCTGGCGTGCGTTCTACCGGCCCGGGATACAGATTGGCTATTTGCTCTGGCGGAAAGACGATAATTCTGCGCCGCCCGGCCACACAACAGGCAATGTTTTCCATATTGTCGAAATGGCAGGACGCCAGCGACCGGTTACCTACCCAGATACTCACCAAAGGATCATATTCCGGATTGGGGTTTAGCTGCGCAGGCTGGCTAAAGCGCACGGCCTCCTTAAGGTCCGGAAAAAACTTATCCAGTGGTGCCGACGCCATATACAGCGACTCATCCTGCGATTCACCGGCGAGCTCATCTAAAAACGCATCGACCCGGCCGGTGACACTCTGGTAATTCAGCGAGCTGGCATCTTCGGTATAAAAATAGCGGCCGTTAATGCTGGCCGGCGCCCGATAAATCATCGATGGCCGGCCATTATAAAAGGGCTTCAGATAGGCGGCTGCACCGGTGGGGCCTGATGCTGACTGGCGGGTAAGCCCCCAGTCTTTAGCGATACCGCGTAAGACTACCGGTTGGGCAGCGTCAGCCAGCGTTGTAGCGGCTGGCGCACTACCTGCGGCTATCTCCTTCACCGCGGTGCTGATGGTCAGCAAACTATCAGGCATAGGCCTGCAGCTCCTCGTGTTTGCGGATGTTTTTCAGATCTATGAGGGTCTGGAGGTTATTCAGTGATGTCATCGCCAGATACAGCCCCTGCAGGTAATTGTGCTGATGCAGGGTGTGTAAATCGGTGGCTGAGAGGGCAGCGACTTTCTCCTCACTGACCGCAAAATGGCCGCCGAGAGTGTGTTTGGAGCCATCAACCAGCTCAATGTCTACGGTCATAGGCTCCAGTAATCCCATAGCGTGCCACATACTCACCATGTCACTGGTGACCTGTACGCCATTATGGATCACCGCCAGTATTGAACTGATGCGGTTTAAGTAGTCGGAGTTACCGCCCTTGGGTAAAAACAGCGGTTTGCCCTGCTCGGTAGAAAGTTTGGGATGACTGGCATCCACATGGACCATCACCTGATTACCATTTTCATGCAGACCAATGGCAAAAGGGCCGCGGGCGACTGTGGCCGGCACATAGTCTGCCGCCCAGCCAGACTGTTGACGCAGGGCCTGGTAGCTTTCTGGCAGTGTTTCGTTGAGAAACAGGTTTTCGCCGGCTTCCAGCCCGAGTAAAGCTACCATGGTAAAATCGCTGGCGGTTTTATCGGTGGGATAGAACAGTACCGGATAGTGTTTGATGACGTTGGCCAGTTCGGTAGCGAACACCGGAACGGAAGCAACATTGTCGCCGAACTCGGCGCTGTAGTGGGGGATGACACGCAGATCTTTGTGCGTCACGTTATCGAGCAGGGTGTAATTGTTATTGTTCATTGCTTACCTTTTTTAAACGTAAGAAGGCCACCGAAGTGGCCTTGTGTTACTTAGAGCGGTGATCAGAAGGTGTACCTGGCGCCTAACTGGTAGCGCGCACCGAGGTCTTCGAGATACCACAGCTGGTTAGCAGTTCGGCCATGTTCGCGACTGTTTTCGCCGGTAATGTTGATGCCTTCCACAAATACCGTAAGGTTGTCGTTAACGGCGTAACTGACGTTAGCATCCAGCTGATAATAGTCCTCAATATAGGCCGGGTTGTTAGACCCTTTGTAGTTAGCCCGGTTGAGGAATTCATCACGCCAGTTGAGGGCGAAACGTGCCGTCCAGCCGTAGTTCTCATAGAGTAATACCAGGTTGGCTGTGTCACTCAGGCCGGTCAGGGCAAACTGCGAGACATTCGGGTTGCCGGTATTATCGAAACCTATGTCACCCCGCACGATGGTGTAGTTAGCCTGCACACCAAAGCCGGTTTCACCAAAGAAGTGCTGCACAGCCAGTTCGGCACCGTACAGTTTGGCTTCCTTGTTATTTTGCGGGTAAGAGGTACGGAATACCAGTTCCGGATCGCCTTGCTGCGGTATAAGATCCCATCCCGGAGTTTCACCTAACTGCAGAATTTGCTCGGCGGAACCGGTATAGTCATCGGCACCGTTAGGGAACGCCTCAGGGTGTTCCAGCAATACCATCATCGCAAACAACGAGGTATCGTCTACCGCAAAGCCGCGGTCGCGAAGGGCCTGGGCAGCGGCGATAGCACGCGGGCCAGCGGTCTGGTCCTGAATACCAAAGAAAGTTCTGTCCTGCTGGCCGGTACCAATAAAGTTAGCTACCCGTTTCTCAAAGAATCCGAAAGACGCGTAACTGCTGTCGTCGTAGTAATACTCAAACGACAGGTCGAAGTTATCCGACTCCAGCGGTAACAGCCCCGGGTTGGAAGATGACGCCGTTGCTCTGGCACCATTGATAGTTGAACCGGTTAAACCAAAGCCACTGGGCGAAACCCGCAGTGAGCCATAGCCGGCCCGGGCAATGGTTTTACTGTAGGAGAAGCGGGCTTTAACGTCGTCGGTCAGCATGATGTCAAAATCAAGGCTGGGCAGCAGGTTGTCGTAATCAGCGTCAACAGACAGCGGCTGCGCTGAGGTTGATGGATCGGTATACAACGAGAAGTCGTTGTTGTTTTCCCAAATCAGGTAGCTCGGTGGCGTCACCAGAGAGGTGGATTCCACATCGGTGGTTTCGTAGCGCATGCCGGCCAGCACGTTAATGGGCATGTCGTTCCATTCAGCTTCAATATGCACCTGGAAGTAGGCCGCCATGGTGTCTTCCTTCACCGTATCATTATTGGAAAACACGCTGCTGACACCAAAGAAGTTAGCATCTGACGGGTACAGGGCAATGCCTTCACGCGCCAGCGCTACCGGATCGGCAATAAAGCCGATACCCTGGCTTTCGCCGATGTCGTAGTCATCAAACAGGCCGCCCACATTGATTTGTTCCAGCAGGCCATCAGAGAATTCGCCCGGGTTGGCAATACCCCAGTTACCCAGCGTCATGTTGTCACCGGCAGTCTGACGGGCGTTCATTTCCATTGCCCGGCCTTCGGCGCCAAACTGGAATTTGCCATTATCCATGTAGTAGGTACCGTCAAATTTAAACTGAGTGATTTCGGTAACCTGAGAAGCGTGACGGAAGCGCAGAATGGCTGAGCCAACATCGCCCGCATCCACTGTACCGTTGTTATTGCCGCGTAAGGAGTCGTCGTACACGTTGCGGTAGCTGGGCAATTCGCTGTCGTACCACCACTCGCGGGAGGCCACCGACGGTGCGCCTATGCCCACGGCAATTTCACCGGTTGCCAGGTTATCGCTGGGACCGCTGGGTAAGCTTTCCATTTTGGAATTATGCACGTCAAAGTTCAGCGACAATGCATCGCTTACGTGGTACACCACATTGAAGCCAAGTGAGTTCAGGGTGTTGGTTTGTTCACGATACTGTTGCTCGTAACCTTCATCCACAGTGCCGTTATAATTTTCGGCAATGTAGATGGGCGTGGCCACCGGGCCATC
>JAYZXK010000289.1:0-6642 GCA_036141415.1 Pseudomonadota bacterium | reverse complement strand
TGGACTTAACGCTGATATGGCCGCGTGGTGGCTCAATACCATTGGTGGCGTTAGAGATCTGTGAAGACGTCTCTGATGGCATCAGTGCCGACAGGGTAGAGTTACGTAAGCCGTGCTCTACGATGTCTTTACGCAGACCTTCCCAATCTAAATGTAATGGCTCATTACAGATAGCATCCAGATCTTTCTTGTAAGTATCAATCGGCAGAATGCCTTGTGAATACGTAGTTTCGTTAAATTTAGGGCAAGCGCCTTTTTCTTTTGCCAGGTTGTTTGATGCCTTAAGCAGGTGATACTGCATGGCTTCAAAGGTTTTATGCACCAGGCTGTTAGCACTGAAGTCAGAGTACTTCACGCCGTTCTTCGCCAGGTAATAAGCAAAGTTAATCACACCAATACCCAGCGTACGACGGCCCATGGTGGCGTTGTAAGCAGCAGGTACCGGGTAATCCTGATAATCCAGCAGGCTGTCGAGTGCGCGAACGGCCAGGTCTGATAGTTCCTCAAACTCATCCAGAGACTTAATGGCGCCTAAATTAAAGGCAGATAGCGTACATAACGCAATTTCACCATTTTCGTCGTTTACATGTTCCAGCGGCTTGGTCGGCAACGCGATTTCAAGACACAGGTTACTCTGACGAACCGGCGCCACTTTTGGATCGAACGGGCTGTGCGTATTACAGTGATCCACGTTCTGCAGATAAATACGGCCGGTGCTGGCACGTTCCTGCATAAATAAGCCAAACAGTTCCATGGCTTTAATGCGTTTTTTGCGGATTGACTCGTCCTGCTCGTACTTAACGTACAGCGCTTCAAACTTAGGTTGGTCGGCAAAGAACGCATCGTACAGGCCGGGTACGTCTGACGGGCTGAACAGCGTGATGTAGTCATCTTTCATCATGCGCTGATACATCAGCTTGTTAAACTGCACGCCGTAGTCGAGGTGACGTACGCGGTTTTCTTCTACACCACGGTTATTTTTGAGTACCAGCAGTGATTCAACTTCCATATGCCATAGAGGATAGAACAGCGTTGCTGCACCACCACGAACACCGCCCTGAGAACAGCTTTTAACCGCCGTCTGGAAGTACTTATAAAAAGGAATACAACCAGTGTGGAAAGCCTCACCGCCGCGAATAGGGCTGCCCAGTGCACGGATACGGCCAGCATTAACCCCGATACCGGCACGCTGACTCACGTACTTAACAATGGCACTGGCTGTAGCATTAATTGAATCGAGGCTGTCGCCGGTTTCAATTAATACACAAGAGCTGAACTGACGGGTAGGGGTTCGCACGCCCGACATAATCGGGGTTGGCAGAGACAGTTTAAACGTAGACGTTGCATCGTAAAAACGACGAACGTATTGCAAACGGGTTTCTTTGGGGTAGTTGGCAAACAAACAGGCCGCTACCAGAATATACAGGAACTGAGCGCTTTCGTAGATCTCACCCGTTACACGGTTCTGCACCAGGTATTTACCTTCCAGCTGTTTAACGGCCGCATAGCTGAAGTTCATGTCACGCCAGTGATCGATATAGCTATCCATCTCGGCGAATTCTTCCGGCGTGTAGTCTTCTAACAGGTGAGTATCATATTTACCCATATCGACCATACGGGCCACATGATTAAACAACTTAGGTGGCTCAAATTCACCAAACGCCTTTTTACGTAAGTGGAAAATTGCCAGACGAGCCGCCAGATACTGGTAATCCGGTGCATCAGTTGAGATCAGATCTGCCGCTGATTTAATGAGGGTTTCATGGATCTCGGCGGTTTTGATACCGTCGTAAAACTGAATGTGGGCTTTTATTTCTACCTGTGACACTGAGACATTGTTCAGCCCCTTTGCTGCCCAGGTAATAACTTTGTGAATTTTCTCCAGATCAATGGGCTCTTTTTCACCATTGCGTTTGGTGACAGATAAATTGTTATTCATTTTAGTGGCCGTTTGTCAGTTAGCGCTATTCGCGGGGCAAGTTTGCACTGCCCGATTTGTTTTAAATTATTAATTTCGAAGGGATCCATCGGCGATCGCTTCGATCCGTGAATGTTTAATCCGCCTGAGAAATACCTGCATCAGCCGGTTTTTTAAACAAGACTGCTATCGGATAACCACAAGATAGTGAGGTTTTGACTTTAATGCAACCCAATATCTGGTGCTTAATTCATCGATCAAAACAAGGCCGGTAAAAGGTTAGTATTGACTAACCTTTTAGGTTTGAACAAAGCAAGATTTGAATGAATGCAAGCACTTTAGATTTTTTTTGCGATCGCTTAAAACAATTTATTCCGAATATTTAATTTTTATAAATATGCGATATATAGTGTCCGGCTATAAATATGGACACTATATATTGTGTGTCGTCAAGATTTTTCACATTGCAATATGTAGTTGACGTCAACATTCCGATCCGATAATACGAACGCCTGATTGAAGGGATCAAAATGTAACCCGGTGGCTGATCGGGTAAACAGGCCCGCCTGATCGGCAATTTTCATTAGCTCAGAGGGTTTAAGAAAACGTTGATACTGGTGCGTACCCTTAGGCACCCATTGTAATACATATTCAGCTGCCACAATGCCCATCAGATAGGCTTTAAGATTGCGATTTAAGGTAGAGAAGAACACCTTACCGCCAGGCTTAACCAGTTTGGCACAGGCACTAATCACCGAGGCCGGGTCGGGCACGTGCTCAAGCATCTCCATACAGGTTACTACGTCAAAGGATTCAGGCTGTTCGGCTGCCAGGGTTTCAACACTCACGCAGCGATAATCTACTATAACACCGGTTTCCAGACTGTGTAGCTGAGCAATTTCCAGTGAGGCACTGGCCATGTCGATGCCGGTAACCTCGGCACCTCGCACTGCCAGCGATTCAGCAAGAATGCCGCCGCCACAGCCAACATCGAGGATTTTCTTGCCAAATACACCTGCACATTTTTCTTCTATAAAGGAAAGACGCAGCGGGTTGATAGCATGTAAAGGTTTAAACTGGCCTTGTGGGTCCCACCAATGGGGAGCGATTTCAGAAAACTTGTCGATTTCCGTTTGATCTACATTTTGCTGTGTTTCTGTCATGAGCTTGAGTTTTCATCTTACCTGAAGTTAAAAATCCGCTTTACATTACCGCAAATCGGCAATCTGCACATGGCTTATTTGCAGCCGGGTTTAGCAATCGCACAAAATTTAAACGCTTAGGAGATAACTGAAGGTAAGGATGCATTAATCACTACATAAATGCTGATTTGGGTGATAAACTCATTGGTTAATTAGAAGACCCCCAATGCGTGATCCAAGGGGATCCGGACGCAGGATCGTCAGGTATCTGCAGGATTGCGACAAACCTATAATAAGGGACCAAGCAGTTTATGACTGATAACGCCAAAGAAATTCTCCCCGTTAATATAGAGGAAGAGCTCAAAACGTCGTATCTGGATTATGCGATGAGCGTTATCGTTGGGCGCGCGCTGCCCGACGTACGTGATGGCTTAAAACCGGTACACCGCCGTGTACTGTTTGCCATGAATGAGTTGAAGAATGACTTTAACAAACCTTATAAAAAGTCTGCCCGTGTAGTGGGTGACGTCATCGGTAAATATCACCCCCATGGTGATTCTGCCGTATACGATACCATCGTTCGGATGGCGCAGCCTTTCTCCTTGCGCTACATGCTGGTTGACGGACAGGGTAACTTTGGTTCGGTCGACGGCGACTCCGCCGCAGCAATGCGTTACACCGAAGTACGGATGGCAAAAATTGCCCACGAACTGCTTGCTGATTTAGACAAAGAAACCGTGGACTTCGTGCCTAACTATGATGGCACCGAGCACATTCCGGATGTGTTACCCACCAAAATTCCTAACCTGCTGGTAAACGGGTCTTCAGGTATTGCCGTAGGGATGGCAACCAACATTCCACCGCATAACCTCACCGAAATTGTAAACGGCTGTATTGCATTAATTGACGAGCCATCACTGGATGTCGATCAGTTAATGGAGTACATCCCTGGTCCGGATTTCCCTACCGCTGCATTAATTAGCGGCCGTAAAGGTATCGTGGATGCCTATCGTACCGGACGTGGCAAAATCTATATGCGTGCCCGTGCCGAAATCGAAACCGAAGACAACGGCAAAGAAACCATTATCGTTACGGAAATTCCATACCAGGTAAACAAAGCTCGCTTAATCGAGAAGATTGCCGAGCTGGTGAAAGAAAAACGTATCGAAGGCGTTTCTGCACTGCGTGACGAGTCTGATAAAGACGGTATGCGTATTGTGGTTGAAGTGAAACGTAACGAGTCGGCCGAAGTGCTGCTTAACCACCTGTATGCTAATACTCAGATGCAAACCGTATTTGGTATTAACATGGTGGCGCTGGATAACAACCAGCCAAAAGTATTTAACCTTAAGGAAATCCTGCAGGCGTTTATTTTACACCGCCGCGAAGTGGTTACCCGCAGAACAGTCTACGAGCTGCGTAAAGCCCGTGACCGCGCGCATATCCTTGAAGGCCTGGCCATTGCACTGGTTAACATCGATCCGGTCATTGAACTGATTAAAGCCTCACCAAGTCCTTCAGAAGCCAAACAAGCGTTAGTAGCGTCTGGCTGGGAGCTGGGTGATGTAGCGGAAATGCTGCAACGTGCCGGTAACGATGCGGCGCGCCCTGATTGGCTGGAGCCGGAATTTGGTATTCGCGACGGCAAATACTACCTGACTGAGCAACAGGCTCAGGCGATTCTGGACCTGCGTTTACACAAATTAACCGGTCTTGAACACGAAAAAATCCTCGACGAATACAAGCAACTGCTCGAGCTGATTGCCGAGTTACTGCACATTCTGGGTAGCCCTGAGCGCCTGATGGAAGTCATTCGCGAAGAGCTGGAAAAAGTGCGTGACGAGTTCGGCGATGAGCGCCGAACAGAAATCACCGCAGCCAGCCACGACATTGATTTAGAAGATCTGATTGAACGTGAAGAAGTGGTTGTAACTCTGTCTCACGAAGGTTACGTGAAGTACCAGAAATTGACTGAGTACGAAGCGCAGCGTCGTGGTGGTCGCGGTAAGTCAGCTACCAAAATGAAAGATGAAGACTTCATTGAGAAGCTGCTGGTTGCCAATACCCACGATCATATCCTGTGTTTCTCAACCCGTGGCCGTCTGTACTGGCTGAAGGTCTATCAATTACCACTGGCCAGCCGTAATGCCCGTGGTCGTCCGATTGTCAACATTCTGCCGCTGGAAGATGATGAGCGTATCACCGCTATCCTGCCGATTAAGGAATTCGAGGAAGACAAGTTTGTATTGATGGCTACGGCCAATGGTGTGGTGAAGAAAACCAGCCTGACCATGTACTCACGTCCTCGTTCAAGCGGTATCATTGCAGTTAACCTGAATGACGGTGACGAACTGATTGGTGTTGCGATTACCCATGGCGATGACGACATTATGCTGTTCTCTGATGCCGGTAAGGTGGTTCGCTTTAACGAGAAGCTGCGTGATTCTGAAACCGGTGCCGTTAAGCTGGATCCGGAAACCGGTGAAGAGCTGCTGGCACTGCGTCCAATGGGCCGAACTGCTACAGGTGTTCGTGGTATTAAGATGCCGGATGGCCAGAAAGTTGTGTCGCTAATCGTGCCTCGTGGTGATGGTGCGGTACTGACCGCTACCGAAAACGGCTACGGTAAACGTACACCACTGGAAGATTACCCGGCCAAGAGCCGTGCAACCCAGGGGGTTGTGTCGATTAAAGTCTCGGACCGTAACGGCAAGGTTGTCGGTGCGGTACAGGTAGATGAAAACGACGAAATCATGCTGATCAGTAATGCCGGTACGCTGGTAAGAACCCGGGTGAGTGAAGTCTCTACCGTTGGGCGAAATACCCAGGGCGTGAGACTGATCCGTACCGGTGAAAACGAGCAACTGGTTGCGTTACAACGCATCGAAGAAATCGAAGACGCTGAATTAATAGAAGCTGAAGGCGATGAAGCCGAAGCCGTCGATACCAACGCCGCGCAAGACGGTGCAGATGAGTCAACGACAGACGAATAATCCTGCGTTAAAGGATACAACAAGCATCGCAAGCGGCTCTTAGTGCCGCTTGTTTTTTAGTGTATGTAAGCATTATGCCACCAGTAGTAAGATTGCTGGCGGGTGATAATGCTTCCTGACAGTATTTAAGAAGCTCATGAAAAACGTATTCAATTTTAGTGCTGGCCCGGCCATGCTGCCGCCCGCAGTGATGGCGCAGGCACAACAGGAATTTATTAACTGGCGTGACAGTGGTTGCTCGGTGATGGAAGTGAGTCACCGCGGTGCAGACTTTATCGAAATTGCCGCAACGGCCGAACAGGACCTGCGCGACCTGATGAACGTACCGGATAACTACAAGGTACTGTTTCTGCAAGGCGGCGGTCGTGGGCAGTTTGCTGCGGTACCGCTGAATATTTCAAATCAGGACGATACCTCACTGCATCTGGTGAGTGGTTCCTGGTCGAAAGGCGCGGTTGCAGAAGCTTCAAAATATAATAATGCCAAAGTAATTGGCGAAGTAGTTGATCACAACGGTTATCAGTTTATGCCAAAGCCAGCCGCTGCCGACATCGATCAAAGCGCAGCCTATCTGCATTTCTGCCCAAAT
>JAYZXK010000288.1:0-7671 GCA_036141415.1 Pseudomonadota bacterium | reverse complement strand
AAAAGCAGGATCCTGTGTATTCTTCTTTAACGCATTAATTCGTTATTAACTATTGAAAAATGCGCCCACCGGGCGCATTTTTTTGTTTCAGGTAAACTATTTCCAGGTAAGTGAGAATAACAACATGACTCAATATCCTATGACTGCACGTGGTGCTGAGATGCTTCGCGAGGAGTTGAATCAACTTAAATCGGTAGAGCGTCCTAAAATTATCGCCTCAATAGCGGAAGCCCGCGAGCATGGCGACTTAAAAGAAAACGCTGAGTATCACGCCGCCCGTGAACAGCAAAGCTTCTGTGAAGGCCGCATTCAGGACATCGAAGGTAAACTGTCTAATGCACAAATCATCGATGTCACTAAAATGCCTAACAATGGCAAAGTTATCTTTGGGGCTACGGTGACCATTCTTAACGTTGATAACGATAAAGAAACCACTTATCGCATCGTGGGTGACGATGAAGCCGACATTAAACAAAACCTGATTTCCGTTAACTCGCCAATCGCCCGCGGCCTGATTGGTAAAGAGCTCGACGATATGGTGAACATTAAAACGCCGGCTGGCACCGTTGAATACGAAATCATCGAAGTCGAATATATTTAATCATTTCTAAGAGCTGCTTTCGCAGCTCTTATTTTTTGCCCCTTTGTTTTACGCCCTGTATTAAACGGATTTATATGAAAGACACCAACACCGACGAAATTCAAACCCTCGACTCGAAAGTGGTTTATCAGAATCGCTGGATGACCGTGCGCGAAGATACTATTGGTCGTGATGACGGTTACCGCGGGATCTATGGGGTTGTGGACAAGCCGGACTTTGTGGTGGTGATAGCCATTGATGGCGACGATGTTTACCTTGTCGAACAATATCGTTATCCGGTAAAAGGCCGTCATCTCGAATTTCCCCAGGGGGCGAAAGAGGGCGCAGAAACCTTTGACGCACTGAGCGTTGCTAAGGCCGAATTAAGAGAAGAATGCGGTTTGCTGGCAGCCGACTGGCAGTACGTTGGCGAACAGTTTCTGGCCTATGGTATGTGTTCCCAGCGCTATCATATTTTCGTGGCGAAAACCCTCACCAAAACGGCTCAGGAACTCGAAGAAGAAGAGCAGGGGCTCACTGTGCATAAGCTGCCGCTGGCAGAAGTAAAAGCCCGCATAGTTAACGGTGAGATGATGGATTCAACCACCTGTAATGCGTTTGGACTGGCAACACTTAAAGGCTATCTTTAATCATGCCAGCCGAATCGCTGCAAATCAGGGTAGACGATTTATCCGGTGGTGATGTTATTGCGTTGCTCGAGGAACATCTGGCTGATATGTATGCGACATCGCCACCTGAGTGCGTTCATGCTCTCGACGTTGATAAACTCCAAGCGCCGGACATTACCTTTTTTGCGGCTCGCTCCGGGCATAAACTGCTGGGTTGCATCGCTTTGAAGCACCTTAACGCCGCTCAGGCCGAAATCAAATCCATGCGTACACCAGCCAGTGCACGGCGCACTGGTACAGGTAAGAGATTACTTGAGCATGTTATTGATTATGCCACAAATACCGGCTATCAAAGCTTATGGCTGGAAACGGGCACCATGGACTTTTTTGCTCCGGCCAGACAGTTATATCAGCGCTACGGATTTCAATTTTGTGGGCCATTTGCCGACTATCAGGCCGATCCCAACAGTTGTTTTATGTGCAAAACTTTATAATCGCCAGGCGCTATGGTTTTAACCGGTCGGCCTGACAGGGGCCCTGAACCCTTTTTCCATTAATTCAGATCAAGCATTGCTTCACTTTACCTTGTGTTCACCAATGCTCTCCAGCACACTCATCTACAGGCGATATATTAACCACTTATACGACCTATAAACACTGTTTATGGCAGATGGGATGATGACAGCATGTTAATTTAGTGTGATAGCAGTATTCATACAACTTATAGGTTGCATAAGTGAAACTTAATTTTATGCATAAAATAGAATATATATTGATATTTAGTCTTAAAAAATGATTTTTTATGCAATTCAAACAGTTGTTTATATTGTCTTTTAGCAACTGCCGTGATACTAATCTGTTTCCAAAATAATGCCCGGGAAAAGCAATGACTACACCGATTTCAGAATTACTAATGGAAGCTGGCAATTTACTGCTGGTGGGAATGGGCTTTGTTTTTGTGTTTCTGACAATCCTCATTTTCGCGGTAAACGCACTCAAGGCTTTTTGTGAGCGTTTCCCTGGTCAGGAGCCGCAGGCGCCGGTAAGAGCGTCGGGCACGAAAGCCACTTCAACAGCTGCCGCCGATAACAATGTTATCGCTGCCATATCTGCTGCTGTGCACGCGCACAGAAACGCAAAGAATAAATAACACACTTTAGGAGAACACATGTCTAAGCCACTGGCGATTACCGAACTGGTGCTTCGGGATGCGCACCAATCACTGCTAGCAACCAGAATGCGTCTGGACGATATGCTACCCATCGCTGAAAAGCTTGATAACGCGGGTTATTGGTCGATCGAGTCCTGGGGTGGTGCCACCTTCGATTCATGTATCCGTTATCTGGGTGAAGATCCCTGGGAACGTATCCGTGAGCTGAAAAAAGCCATGCCAAAGACCCCTCAGCAAATGTTATTGCGCGGTCAGAACCTGCTGGGGTATCGCCATTATGCCGACGACGTGGTTACCCGCTTTGTTGAGCGTGCGCACGACAACGGTGTAGACGTATTCCGTATTTTCGATGCCATGAATGATGTACGTAACCTGGAAACGGCCATCAAAGCTGCGGTGAATTGTGGTGCACATGCTCAGGGTACTATCTCTTACACTGTGAGCCCGGTGCATAACCTCGAGTTGTGGCTGGATATGGCGAAAAAGCTCGAAGACATGGGTGTTCACTCTATCTGTATTAAAGATATGGCAGGCCTGCTTAAGCCTTACGAGTGTGAAACGCTTATCACCGAACTGAAGAAAACCGTTGATGTGCCGATTGCCATGCAGTGTCACGCCACTACCGGCCTGAGCACTGCCACTTACCAAAAAGCCATTGATGCTGGTATCGACATTCTTGATACCGCGATTTCGTCAATGAGTATGACTTACGGTCACTCTGCCACCGAAACCATAGTGTCGATTCTGGAAGGCACCGAGCGTGATACCGGCCTGGATTTACCGGAGCTGGCTGAGATTGCCGCCTACTTCCGTGATGTGCGTAAGAAGTACGCTAAATTTGAAGGCAGCCTGAAGGGCGTTGATGCACGTATTCTGTTGGCTCAGGTACCTGGTGGTATGCTTACCAACATGGAAAGCCAGCTCAAAGAGCAGGGCGCAGCCGATAAATTTGATGAAGTACTGCAGGAGATCCCACGCGTTCGTGAAGATCTGGGCTTTATTCCTCTGGTTACACCTACCTCGCAAATCGTTGGTACTCAGGCGGTACTCAACGTTCTGACCGGCGAGCGTTATAAAAGTATCTCCAAAGAAACTGCTGGCGTACTGAAAGGCGAATACGGCGCTACTGCTGCACCGGTTAATAGTGAGCTGCAAGCACGCGTGCTGGATGGTGGCGAAGCAATCACCTGTCGTCCTGCCGATCTCATTGAACCAGAACTGGAAAAACTTGAAACTGAACTCGATAGTCTGGCTAATGAAAAATCCATCTCTCTGGCTAAAGACAAAATCGACGACGTGCTGACTTATGCGCTGTTCCCGCAAATTGGCCTTAAATTCCTCGAAAACCGCAACAATCCGGATGCCTTTGAACCGGTACCCACTGGTGAAGAAGCCGCACCAGCTGCTCCGTCAGCCAGTGCGCCGGCCTCAGCATCAGAAGCGGCTGTTTACGATGTCCGTGTTGATGGCAAGCTGTACAGCGTGGAAGTGGGCGCACAAGGCGAGTTAGGCGCAATTACTCCGGCGCCAGCGGCACCGGCTCAGGCAGCGCCTGCTGCTGCGCCTGCACCATCTGGTCAGACTATTAATGCGCCATTGGCAGGCAACGTGTTTAAGATCCTTGTATCGCCGGGCGATCAGGTAGCCAATGGGGATGTAGTGATCATTCTGGAAGCCATGAAAATGGAAACCGAGATCCGCAGTGCCTTTGACGGCACAGTATCTTCAATTCAGGTAAAAGATGGTGACAGCGTTTCCAGCGGTCAGCCTCTGATTAGTTTGGGTTAACCGGCCATGGAACAATTAGCCATATTATGGGACAGCACCGCGCTGGCCCATTTTCAATCCGGCCAGCTAATTATGATGGCAGTAGGCGGACTACTGCTGTATCTGGCCATCGTTAAAAAGTTTGAGCCACTACTGTTATTTCCAATTGGTTTTGGTGCCTTACTGACCAACATTCCACTGGCCGGTTTTACCGAGCCGGGCGGCATGTTGTATTACATCTACGAAGTGGGGATCCACTCCGGCGTGTTCCCTCTGCTCATTTTTATGGGCGTGGGCGCAATGACGGATTTTGGCGCGTTAATCGCTAACCCGCGGATGCTGTTACTCGGCGCAGCTGCGCAGTTTGGTATTTTTGCCACGCTGTTCGGTGCGATTGCGCTTAACTTTATTCCGGGCTTCGATTTCACCCTTAAAGATGCCTCGGCAATCGCCATTATCGGTGGTGCTGACGGACCCACGGCTATCTTCCTGGCTTCCCGGCTGGCGCCAGACTTACTCGGCGCTATAGCGGTTGCTGCGTATTCTTATATGGCACTGGTACCTATTATCCAGCCGCCCATTATGAAGGCACTTACCACGCCGGAAGAACGCAAGATTGAGATGGCTCAGTTACGTCATGTTTCTGCCAAGGAGAAGGTGTTATTCCCACTGGCAGTGCTGTTCCTGACCATTCTGTTTCTGCCTTCAGCAACGCCGCTGGTAGGTATGTTCTGCTTTGGTAACCTGATGAAAGAATGTGGTGTGGTAGACCGTTTAAGCAAAACTGCTCAAAACGAATTAATCAACATTGTGACTATCTTCTTAGGGTTAGCCGTTGGTTCTAAGCTGTCAGCGGATAAATTCCTGACGGTTGAAACACTGGGTATTCTGGGGCTTGGCGCCATTGCCTTTGCAATTGGTACTGCAACCGGTGTGATCATGGCTAAAATCATGAGCAAAGCCAGTGGCGGTACTATCAACCCGCTGATCGGTGCCGCCGGGGTATCAGCTGTGCCTATGGCTGCCCGGGTCGTTAACAAGGTTGGTCTTGAAGCTAACCCGCATAACTTCCTGCTAATGCATGCTATGGGGCCAAACGTTGCCGGCGTGCTGGGTTCTGCTGTAGCAGCTGGTGTGCTGTTAGCCCTGGTGGGCTAACTTATTAATCGGGTTCCCGCATGGTTTGTTGCGGGATCAGCGACTGATAAGACATTACCAGTTTCTTGGTCATTTCGTGCTGAGGCCATCGAAAGATGGTCTCGGTTTTACCACTCTCAATAATCTGTCCCTTATCCATCACAATCACCCGGTCGGCGATGTGCCGGACAATCCCCAGGTTGTGCGAAATAAAGATAAACGCCAGACCCATCTCTTTTTGTAATTGCAGGATCAGGTTTACCGTCTGGGAGCGGATAGTGGGATCCAACGCCGCAAAAGGCTCGTCGGCAATCAGTACCTTTGGGTCGGGTAATATGGCTTTCGCCAGTGAAACACGCTGTTGCTGGCCGTCAGAGAGCATATGACGGTAAAAATAGATGTGTTCCCGTAGCAGCCCTACTTTTACCAATGTATCGCCTATGAGGGCTTTACGTTCGTTTTCAGCCATGGATGAATTTAACCGTAGGGGTTCATCGAGGATTTGACCCACCGTAATCCCCGGATTAATCGACTCGCTGTTATGCTGAAAAATCATGCGGATGCCGGTTATGTCGGCTTTTTTACGCGCCACCCGGTGTTTTACCGACCAGTATCTTTCTTCCTGCAACTGAATATGGCCTTCATCGGGTTCCACTGCACCGGCCAGCATTTTTGCCAGCAAGGATTTACCTGAACGGTTCTGACCAATAATGGCAATGGTTTCGCCTTTGGTTACCTGCATATCTATCGGGCCGAGAGAGAATACCTCCGGCTTTTTCAGCCAGCGCTTTTTGCTGCTGTGGCGAAAAGTTAAGCCGCTGACATTGAGGATTTGCGTCATACTTTCTCCCGATGCAGTGGAAAGTGGCAGCTATAGCTATGATCATGAATCTTACGCACCGCCGGGACATTAACGCAGGCGCGCTGGGCGCGCGGGCAACGAGGGCCCAGACGACAACCAATAGGCAGATGCTGTAGGGTAGGGATGGTACCGGCCAGGGTTGGTAACTGTGATTTGGGCGGTAAATCCTTACTGAAACTGGGCGCGCTGTCCATCAACGCCTTGGTATACGGATGCAGCGGCCGTTTACGAATATGCTTCATTTTGCCGGATTCCACTGTCTGACCGCAGTACAGCACCGTCATGGTATGCGACATACTGGCAATGGCCAGCAAATCGTGGCTGACAAATAAAATACCTAATGAGCGGGTCTGATTCAGACGCGACAATAATTTTAGTACCTGTACTTTAGTGGTGGTTTCCATGCCCCGGGTCGGGTCATCGGCAATCAGCATCTTCGGCTGACTGATAAGTGCCATGGCCAGCATCAGTTTCTGACCGATATCAGTAGGGATCTGATGAGGGTAAGCGCGCAGATAATGTTCGTGGTCTTTTATGCCCACTTTGTGCACGGTGTTAATAACCACTTTGCGTCGCGATTGTGCCCGTTGCCAGAACCAGCTACCTTCAATAAGTTGATCTGGCAGGGATTCTTCCAGTTGTTCACCAAGGGTAACCGACGGATCCAGCGAGGCAATGGAATGTTGAAACACCACGCCGATATCCTTACGCAGGATTTGCCGGCGCTTTTGCTCAGACATCGACAGCAGGTTATTACCATTCCAGCTCATGCGATCGGCGGTGATATTCCAGTTCGGTGGCGTTGCCCCGGATATCGCCTGTACAATCAGACTTTTACCTGAGCCTGACTCACCCACTAAGGCACGGATTTCACCCGAGTTAACGGTCAGGTTAATCTTATCGAGAGCTTTAATCACCTGGGTACCTGTATCGATTTCCAGGGTCAGGTTTTTAATATCCAGTAAAGGCATTAGCGATTCACCCGTTTGCGTAGCGCAGAACGCAGTCCGTCACCTACTATAGTAATTGACAATACCATCAGAAATATCGTCACACCAGGAATGGCAATATTCCAGGGGGCCAGGTAACCGGCGTCCAGACCAGTGGCCAGAATAGCTCCCAGCTCTGGCAGTGGTGCTTGTGCACCAAGGTTTAAAAAGCCCAGTGCGCTGATATCGATTACCGCAATAGACAGGGCCAGAGTGCCCTGTACCACCAGCATTTCAATCATATTGGGTAAGATGGAGTGGTAAAAGAGCTGCAGATTGCTGGCGCCATCAAGCGTAGACGACTGGATATAGTCTTTTTTCATTTCGCCGCGCACAAACGAGCGGGTATGGTGCACAAACTGCGGAATTAGCGCCAGCGTAATAGCCCACATACTGTTAACCAGACCACTGCCCAGAATGCCAACAATAATAATGGCAATCAGCAGGGTGGGAATGGCCATCAGCGCATCCAGCAGGTGGTTAACCACGCTGGAACGAACCCCACTCAACATACCGGCAATGGTGCCAATGGTGAC
>JAYZXK010000287.1:0-5455 GCA_036141415.1 Pseudomonadota bacterium | reverse complement strand
ACCTGCCTGCATGCATCAGACTTCCTCACCTTCCATCTGGCTGGCCAAATCGTCAAGCTCACCCAAGGTCGAATCAAAACCTTCGGTTTTAATCCGGTAGCTCACTTTAACATGATGATTTGTCTGGCCGTATTTAACAACCAGTTGCTCGGCGTCAAAGTGCTTTACCGTGTTTAAAAACCGGTAAGCCAGCGGTTGGGTAGGAAATTTATATTCAACACTGTTTTTCACTACTTACGCTTCTCCGGGTAAGCCAAAATGCACACAGACATCAAACAACCGTTGCCGGAAAGGCAGAGTGTCGAGTTCAGCCAGCACAGCCTGGCTGGCTAACAGCTCGCCAATTAAAGGATAAGCCGATGGCAACGACTCGCCATTGAGCTTGGCCTGCATCAGTTGTAGTTGCACAGTTGAACGCAGCGAGCCATCCGCTTCTGGTGAGTCCAGTTGCGCCAATACCTCTAAGGTGAGCAAAGTTTTCAGCCAGTCCTGGGGTTCGGCGAGGCCATTGCCCTTAAACCACAAAGACGGCAGTGCCGGATACTCTGCCTGCAATGCCGAAACTGGCTGTTTAGCAGTGAGCACCTGATCCAGCATTTGTTCTGTGGCACTGGAAAAGGCCTCGTTGAGCTGTTGTTCAACCGCTGCATCAAGGGTTGCCTGTACCGCTGCCAGCTCTTTTGTCAGTGTTTTTTGAAGCTTACTGTCGTTCACCTCTTTTAACGCCAACTGGCACTCATCCAGCATTTGCTGAATGTCACTGGCAGCTGTCTGATCATTCTCCAGGGCTTGCTGAACCTGCTGCAATTGTTTACGCCACTGACTGGCCACCTGAGACTGTGCCGCTTTCTGCTCAGCCTGCACCGACTTGGCCTTGTTAAACAAATTGTCGTTAGCAGCCTTAAACGCAAACCACAATTTCGACTCAAAGCGCTTACCCGCCGGACCGATAGTTTTCCACCGGGCCTGTAAGGCCTTAGCCTGTGTTCTGGCCTGGTGAATGTCGTCGAGCTCATTAAGGGCGTTAACCTCATCAATGAGTGTTTGCTTGGTCTGACGATTTTGCTGTAACCATGGGGTAATCACCTCGGTAACTACACTACAGGCCTGATCCCAGGTTTCACGCAACTGGCGGTAACGCTCGCTGTCTGTTTGACCGGCCTGCTGCCATTGTTTTTTGAGGGCTTCAAACTGCTGAAACTGTTGTGCTGGCTCATCTGATTCTGCAGGTAACGCTACCATCTGATCAATCAACTGCTGACGCTCGGCGGCGGCCTTGTCGTTTTGTAATTCCAGTTCGGCGTAATAGCGGCGACAGGGTTCAAACGCCTTTTCCAGCAGTTCGTCAAAGCGGGTATTCAGCGCCTGATCTTCTACCGTATTTGACTCACCGAGGCTTTGCCACTGCTGCCGGAGGTATTTGATTGAGCGTGCCCTGCCCGGCATATCATTCTGATTTTCCTCAAGCAGCGCTTCGGCCTGTTCAATCAGTTCCGGCTTACGGGGTGCCGCCAGATAAATCTGCCAGCCTTCCAGCCGGGCAATTTGATCGCGGGTTTGTTCAAAACGTTTCTCAAGCATGGCCCGGGTGTCTGACGGCAGACTCTGATAATCTTTTTCAAGCTGCTGGAAACGCGCCATTGCGGCCCGGTACTTACCCTGCTCTACCATGTTATTGATGATGTTAATGTGCTTGCGACAGTGCTTAAGGTGGCGCTGTTGACTGGACTGACGCTGCTGTTCGCGGACTTTCAGTTGTTCCAGTAACGTTTGCCACTGAGAGCGTAAAAATGCCGGTAAAACCGCCATTGAAGCAGTTTGTTCACGCCAACTGTTTTTAATTTCATCGAGCTGCCAGCTAACGTTGTCATCTTGCAGCCACTGCTGCCAGGTTTGTAATTGTGTTTGCAGGGCCGCTACCTGACGCTGTAAGTCAGGCAGTCGATCCCAGATATGCCGGTAGCTCTCCAGCATACTTTCGATTTCTTCCGTCGGCTCGGCATATTCCTGCAGTGCTGCCAACGCATTTTCCGCCTGTTCAACGGCCTGTTGAAACACCGTAACTTCGCCCAGAGTAAGACTGAGTATCTGCTCGCCCTGTAATTGCTTATGCAGTCGTTTGACTTCTGCAACAGCTTCGGTACAGGCCTGTTGAGCCTCTTTATGGGCGGCAGCACGCTGCTGTGCCTCAAACTCTGGTTCAAGTCGGGCCAGCAATGCTGAAACGCGCTCATTGAGGGATGCTAGCTTGGCTTCATATTCCTGCCGCGCATCGTCATCCAGGCAGCCAAATTCGGCCTTAAGAACCTGGTACTCCTGATTAAGCGAGGCCTGGTCAGCGGTAATTTGCTCAAAATCAGCTTTATCCAGTAACGCCAGCAGTTTCGACAAAACCAGGGTCACTTCCCGACCCAGTCGAACCGGTTTTTGTGCCAGTTCCTGCAAATAGTCAAGGCGGTCTGCTAACGCCTGTTGCAACGTCTCATCGGTTGCCTTACGCAACAACTTTTGCAATAAATCAGAATCCTGACTGTTATCGATAATGGCGAGTTTTAACGCCGATTCGGGGGTAGCCGAAAACAACTGTTGGGTAAAACTGCTGCGCCCGAGCTTGTTAAGGATATCCAGGCAAAAGGTTTTATCCTGATGCAATTCGGTCATCAGCGGCAGACATTTGATCACCTGCTCCGCCGGGGCAGATTTTAACAGGTACTCTTTGATTTCCTGCTGACTGATTTCAGCATTACCATCAATCAGGGCGCATTCAACCCTGGCCTGTGCGGCGGTAACTAACCGCGGCTCTTTGGCGATCTGCGACATTTTAAGCCACAGAGCAAAAGAGTTAAGCTTTTCCAGGGCCGCCAGACTGACTGCCGCGGCCGAATCATTGAAGGCTAATTCATGCAGGATGCGTCTTTCGTTAGGCGAATCTGGCGATAATTTTTCAATGGCTTTAATTCTTGTGTCCGGATCATTACTACTATGGGAAGGCGAAAAAAATCGACTAAATATCATCCTGTTTAAACCGCGCAATGGATTGTTCATTAGACTGGCTTTCGCGTAATTCGCGACGCAGCTCACTTTTGCTCTTGTGGATAATTTCGCCACTTTCACCAACGGTCATATGTTCGTTGGATTGAGCGATTCTGGCCTGGTACAACAGTACCGCCTGCAGACAGTTTTCTTTTTGTTCGTCAGACAATACCTTGCCGTCAGGCCATTTACCCGTTTCGACAGCCTGACGCAAACGTTCGTAAACGTCTGGCGTCATAGCAGCGAGAAGTTGTTCTACATTCATTTACTCGACCGTTTTAAAAGCACAATTCGTACGCGATTGATGCCATACCATAAAAAACCTATTACACAGGCCATCAGGGCTGCAGAATGTTGGGTGTCGCCTGGTGCAACACCGCCCCAGTACATAAAGCCGAAACCACCAATAAATAACAGCATCGCGAGCATCGACTGGTTTTGAATGCTATGCATTTTCTTAAACCGTTTCATGTTCTCTTTGCGCTCAATATCCTCAACCGAGGCTTCGCCATAAGAGAAATCGCAGTTAGGGCAAGTCTTGGCTTTATCTGACATCTTCTTACCACACGACGGACAATCAATTAACGCCATTCTATCTCCTCTAATCGTTATTTCCGGGTGACGCACTGTTGTTCATGACAGGCTCCAGCGAAAAGCATCGCTGGGCATATCAGTTTTTAAACAATACGACACCATATCAAAAAGCCAGGAGTCAGCCCTGGCTTTTAAAAAACACTGCCGGGGTCTGTGTTTTTACTGACAGAATCCGGCTCTGGTTTACTTTTACTTTTTGTTCTCTTTTACACGCTGCCAGTAATCATCGACAGTCGCTTTCATCTCTTTACTCAGTAAAACAATACCAAACAGGTTAGGCAGGGTCATTACCACAATAGCCACCGCAGAGAGTGCCCATACCAGGGTTGTATCAGAGAATGACGCCCAAACAAACCCGGCCACATAAATAACCCGGTACGGCATGATTGAACGTGGCCCTAACAAATAGGTCATGGCACGGTCACCGTAGTAAGACCAGGCAATGGCGGTTGAGAAAGCAAACAATAATAAGCCAATGGAGACAATGTACTGACCAAAGTCACCAAACCAGCCACGGGTAAAGGCAATGGTAGTCAGCGAAGCTGAGTGAACCAGCGATTTACCCCGGATAATCAGGTTTTCTTTAAGCGGCTTGCCGTCTTCAATCTGCAGGGTACCAGAGAAAGGATCTTCGCTGCCCACCAGATATTGTACATCTTCAGCAACGGAACGAGCGTTAATCAGCGTAAAACCACCGGTTACCGCGGAACCATTAACCACGGTAATAGCACCGGTGTAACTTTCTACTTCGTTGCCATCAACACTGTTTAAGAAGCCGTACAGTTGCGACTTATCGGCTTCCTCTGTGTCGGTATACTCACCGGCCACAAACACCATGTCAGAGCGATCAAATACGTTTTCGTGCTTTTCTTTCCATACGCCAGACGACAAAATCACCAGACCGGTAATGGTACAAATGATAATAGTATCGATAAACGGCTCAAGCAGCGACACCATCCCTTCCGATGCCGGCTCTTTGGTTTTGGCTGCCGCGTGAGCGATAGGCGCTGAACCCTGACCGGCTTCGTTAGAGAATAAGCCCCGGTTAACCCCACGGTTAAACGCATAAGCCAGTGACGCACCCAGGAAGCCCCCTGCGGCCGCTGAACCGGTAAAGGCATCACTGATCACCGCTGCAAAAGATGGCGCGACATTTTCAATGTTGGCAAAAATTACCGCCAGCGCACCAATCAGATAAACCACCGCCATAAAGGGCACAACCCGGGCAGTAAACGCCGCAATCCGCTGGATACCGCCAAGAATAACCAGTGCCAGTAAAATACCCAGAATGCTACCTACAATCCAGGGTTCAAAACCAAAGGTGGTTTCGATACTGGTGGCAATACCGTTACTTTGTGGCAGGTTACCGGTACCAAAAGACGAAATAACCGTGGCAATGGCAAACGCAACCGCCAGCCATTTCATGTTCAGGCCACGGTCCATGAAGTACATGGGGCCACCGGCCATGGTGCCATCTTCGGTTTTCACCCGGTATTTGTGTGACAGCGTGACCTCAACAAACTTGGTTGTCATACCTAAGAATGCCGTGGCCCACATCCAGAACAACGCCGCCGGACCACCGAGGAAAATCGCAAATGCTACGCCACTGATGTTACCTGTACCTACGGTGCCCGATAAAGCGGTAGTAAGCGCCCGGAAGTGCGTGGTATCGCCCGGATCGTCGTTATGATCGTACTTGCCGGTAACCACTTTCCACGCATGTTTAAAAAAACGAATTTGCGGAAATTTCAGATAAATCGTAAAAAACAGACCTACGCCTAACAGCACAAAGGGAAACCAGTCGGCTCCCCCGAGCATCCCGTCAAGC
>JAYZXK010000286.1:0-3267 GCA_036141415.1 Pseudomonadota bacterium | reverse complement strand
ATAATAAAAAGGAATTCTTGTGAAGAAATTAGGGGCATTTATCCTGTCAGCGTATCTGGGAACAGGCAGTGTTGCTATTGCTACCTCGCTTACCAGCGAGCACGCAAACAGCGAAGAGAACGCTTGCAGACATCACCCTACCGAATTACTTAACTCACTGGAGAAGCGGCAAACTGTTTTCCAGCAAATTGCGCAGGGCATTCTGGTCAGAATGGATGGCAGGAGTTGGAGCTGGTTTGTTAATAAAGCCTTTGCCAACAAACCGTCATTTGAGCTTTCGCTGGCTGATGGCTCGTTCTTTATTAGTCCTGATCCAACAACACAGTCGCTAAGAGCCACCAGAATCTATGGGAAAAGAAATGCTATCACCTTTGAAATCTCTATTGCGGACGGGTTTAACCCTTCGAGCCTTAATCCTGAGTTAGATTTTAAGATACATCCTTTGCTTTCCAGCATTGATGGTGTTCAGTTTTCTCACCTGCTGGTAGCAAATAGAGTCAAGTCTCTTCACGACACATTGATGTCGAACTGCTGGCGGTCGTTCATTGAGACAAAAGGTACCTTAGTGGCGCCCCACCCATCCGATCCATCAAAAGGTGATGGGTCATTTACAGATCCGTTTCAAGGCCCGGACAGAACTGCGAAAACCACAGGTTGGTGCGTGAATACTTATAAACTTTGTTTATCTTTAGCTAATGTAAATTCAGATTCAACGTCTTTAGCTTGCGAGCCACCGTTTTATATTACTGCAAAAGCACCGTGTGGAAGTGAACTTTAGGTGCTTTGGTTTATTATGGCTGTACTCATTTACACCTTGTAAAAGATGATTAATGCAATGAGCTAATAAACCTAGCCGATGTAGTAACGGTTCTTGCCGTTTTGCTTGGCTTTATACATTAAAGAGTCGGCATTTCTATAAAGTTCATGCTCGTTTTCAATATGCTCTGCTAACGTGGTAAACACGCCAATACTGGCGGTAATTGAGATGCTGGATCCTTCAAATTGGTATTGTGCATTTCTGATTGCCTGAAGAAGACGATCACAAGCTTGTTCGGCCTGGTCTTTCTCATTGATAATTATTGAGAAAGCAAATTCCTCTCCGCCGTACCGGCAGATTGCATCTTCATGACGGAACAGGTCGCTAATGATCTCTGCGACTTTTTTTAATATTTCGTCACCTGCATTATGCCCAAATGTATCGTTAACGGACTTGAAATTGTCGATATCTATCAGGCCGAGCGCTATTATTTCCTTGCGACGTTTTGCAGCAGCAATCAGCTTACTCAAATGTATGCTGAAAAAGCGTCGGTTGGGTAACTGGGTAAGTGGGTCAAAGTAAGCCATACTCTCTAATTGCGTTTTCGCCTGCTGGAGTGAAAGCGTTCTTTCCCGCACTCTTATTTCTAAATTGGCTTTTAAGGCTTTAAGATCGTTGTTTCTGTTGGCTAGTTGTTCTTGATGAAACTTTATTTGTGATATATCTCGTTCAATCGCAGCGAAGTGGGTAACCTGGCCAGAGTTATTTTTCAAAGGGATTATGTTCATATCTATCCAGTAGGGGCGGCCGCATTTATCGTAATTCAGTAATGTTTGACTGACGGACTGTTTTTTCCTGAGCGCTTGATAAATAGACTTCCTGGCCTCTTTGTCGGTAAGTGAGCCTTGTAATATGCGCGGTGATTCGCCAATGACTTCATCTTTAGTGTAACCGGTAAGCTTTTCGAAAGCCCTGTTCACGTAGACTATCTTGGGTCCTTCCGGGTACTCGATATTATCAGCTTCAGTTACGATAATAATATCCTGGGCATTTTCCAGAATATCCTCAGCTGAAAATGGCTTCTTCTGTTCCGTAATATCCGAAAAGGTGACTACAATAAAGCAGTTTTTCGCCCCCTCATGCCCTTCCATGTATGCGTTCACCATAAACCAGGATATGTCTTTAGTGGTATGGTCGATTAGGCCAATTGTCTTGTTCTCAAGCCGCTGTTTAGAATTTAGCACCTGGTTTACAGGGTATTTACTGAGCTCCAATGGTAAGCCATTTTCATCAACAAAAGCCCACTGCGGATCATAAGCATCTTTACCTATTAACTGATCGTAAGATAGATTAAGTAGTTGAATTGCTGCTGGGTTTGCATAAACAACGGACGTATCAGCGCGATGAATAATCACGCCGATATGGGCATGCTCCAGTATATTTTTTATGTTTAGGTTGTCGATATTTATTATCGTGCCGCTCATCACAATACCCCGAACCGTTAATGTATAAACTTTAGTTTAAATTTCAGGGTTTGGGAGATATTTTATTGTTACGACTATCTCTGGGCTTCACCAAATTGCGCAAAGCTTAGGCAATTATCTTGATATTCTAATGTCGCTGAGGTGCAATAATGACTGCCTGGTTTACCAACGCTGTAGCATGCGCTTGTAGACTTCGCGATCCAGTAGAGTGGGGCGTGGCAGAACCGGTTGGTCGTTAAGCTTTGCCTGGGCATCGGGCCAGCTACTGAATTGCTCACCATCTATTACAAACAAAGAGGCTTCGCCTGGTTTGGTTTTATCCAGTGGTAACACGCCCTTCTGCGACATGGGCGGTACGTCGTCATGGTGCATTTGCGCGCTGGTTATCCAGTCTGCTGTGCCGTCACCATTGATATCCATGCTGGTCCAGCCTACTGCCATAGCAAGGTTAAAACGGCCATCGCGCTGGATATCGTGAATGTAACTATCAAATTTATCCAGCAGCTGTCGGGCATTGGGATAATCTTTGCGCAGGCTGATTGTTACCGCTGATTTGACCAACGGATAAGGTGATACATATAAAGGCTTTTCACCATTGTTAGTAAGCATCCGGTTAAATTCGGCGATTACCAGCCAGTCTTCAAAAACATAATCTGCACGTTTTTCTGATAGTTGACTAAACATGTCGAATAGGGCCGGATTACGCACCCAGGATACTGCCTTGATATTGCGCATTGCCGGCGTGTTAGCAATGCGGTTGGTGGTTGCCACCCGGCTATTGCGAATGTGGGAAAACTGGGTGACGTCATCGAGTGGATATTTACGGCTGGCGACATACAGCAGGGCGGGTAGATAGGCTTTGCTGTAGAGCAGGTTGTCGCGCTGTTCCTGCAGGGCAAGGTGAGCAAATTCACCGTCGTACTTGCCGGTGAGTAAACCGCTGCCAGAAAAAGCAGGGCGGTCTACTGCCAGAGTGACTTCTACGCCGAGCTCGCTGAATGCCTGCTCAACCAGTTGATTGAGCCT
>JAYZXK010000285.1:0-9503 GCA_036141415.1 Pseudomonadota bacterium | reverse complement strand
GGGCCCGTTTGATTAAGCGTGTTTTGCAAAATACTGATCGGCGTTCTCAATTCGTGGCTAATATCCCGGGTAAACTGGCTTTCGCGTTCAAGCAGGTCGGTGAGATTGTGCCACTGTTTTTCGATAGAGCGAGCTAAAAAGCCCACCTCGTTATCTGGCAGACTGGCAGTAAACCCGGCGGGGAATAACAGCTGGGGGGCGTCGCTTTCCACCCGTTGGCGTAAGCGGTTAAGTGGCGCAACGATTGTTTCAACACGGCGCATCAGAAGCCAGGAACACAGGGCAAAAATCAGTGTCCCCAGAAAGGCGACCCCAACCACATTCAACGGCCAGACCTTATTGGTTACTGTGAAAGCATCCACTTCGGCATACAGCAGGGTTTCCTGCCCGTTAATTTGCAGCGGCACAATGTGAATGTTGCCAGCCTCGGTAATAAACTCAATCCGTTCCGGCTCCTTGTTATGCAACTGCTGGACGGGTGGTGGCAGTTGTTGCCAGCTGCTGACAATTTTCATCCACGGATAGCGGGGCAGAGGCAGCGCACCAGTGGCCTGATATTGCTGCTCCAGATAGCGGGCCTCGGTTCTTATCTGCTGGTTAATGACATTGTCTTCAATAAGGTAGCCGTACAACTGAGTGAATCCGGCGAAAATACACAACAGCAGCAGCGTATAAAGCAAGAACAGCCGTTTTACCTGTTGGCCAATCTGCTTCATGCCGACGCCTGCAAGCCAAACCCTACGCCATGAATGGTTTTTAGCATGGGAAAGTCGAAGGGCTTATCCAACTGCTGGCGAATGGTATAAATGTGCGATTTCAGCACATCGCTGTTGTGAATATCATTACCCCACACCCGCTCTATGAGTTGCCGCCTGCCAAGTGGCATGGGATGCGCCTTGGCCAGTGTTATCAGTATTGCCTTATCGGTGGCAGACAGATGCAACACCTGTTGCTGACGGCTCACGGTATTGGTGACTAAATCAATGCTCATCTCACCAATTACCAGCTGTTTGGCCTGGTGCAGATCGCGCCGTCTGGCTAGTGACAGACATCTCACCAGCACCTCGTCGGGCTGATAGGGCTTGGTAACATAATCATCGGTGCCGGCAGCAAAACCCGCCAGTTTGTCGCTCAGCGCGGTGCGGGCTGTAAGCATTAATACCGGCAGCACAGACTCAGCCGTTTGCTTTATGCGCTCGCACAGCTCAATACCGTCGGTGTCGGGTAAGGTCAAATCGAGGATCACTACATCGTACTCAGCGTCTGCTACCTGCCTGATGGCATCCCTGCCGGTGCTTACCACGTCAATGATGTGGCCGGCATCAGATAAAAAGCGCTCCAGTTGCGCTGCCAGCACGGCATCATCTTCAACTATCAGTATTTGCAAAAACTGTTTCATAGGGTGGTAAGTGGCGGTTTCAATACCTTAAAAACTCTCACAGGCGATGCGCTAAAACAAGTGATTGCCGCGCTGTTTTTGCAATCTTGACCTTTTCTTGAAGTTTGCTTTGCTAAGGTTTGCCGCATTACTCAACAACAGGAATTAATCAGCAATGAGAACAGGCATTATAGTGATATTGCTATGCAGTTTATTGGGTTGTGGCGGCATGAAAGACTGGATCCACCCGGAGGTGGATAAAGCCTTTACCGGGCAAACTTTCACAGCACAGCAATTACAACAGGACCTGGATTATCTGGTGGCTACCATGAGTCGCCGTCATCCGGCTTTTGAGCAGTATGTCGACAGCGAACAATTCACTGCTCAGGTTAAACGTCTCAGCGCTCAGCTTAAAGGTGGCATGATCCGCAAGCAGGCATTTGCGGTATTCGGTCAGCTAACGCCGTATTTTAATGACGGCCATTCAATTTTGTTTCCGCTGCTGGCCGAATTTACCTATGCTGAAGAAGCTGGGGTTCAAACCTTTCCATTCGGGGTAAACGTACGGGATGGAAAAATACGTCTGGCCCGCTCTTACCAGCGTAGTGACGATCAGAAAACACTGGCCGCGGGCAGTGAAATTATAGCCATTAACGGTCATGCAACCAGCGAGATTATTGCCCGTCTCACGCCACTCAGTCACGGTGAGTCGCCGGCCCTGCGTGAGAGCATGCTGTCGCTATTGTTTCATTACTGGTTATTTGCTGTATTTGACGTAAAAGGCGATATACAGCTGGCACTTAAGGATAACGGCCAAACCACCACGCTCACTCTGCGAAATGACCAGCAGTGGGAGCGGGCAGGTGCCGGGCAGGATGATAATGAACTGACATTCATCTCACCGCAGGTTGCCTATTTACGCATTGATTCATTTGACGTAGATACTGAGCAGGCGGCTTATGATGCCTTTATTGACGCATCCTTTGCGCAAATACGCCAACAGGACGCGCAAACCCTGATCATTGATATCCGCGGCAATACCGGCGGGCAGTCGGATGCCGGGGCGCAAATCATTCAGTACCTTACCGATAAACCGGTGCCGCAAGGCTCTGTGGCTATCGAAAAACTCAATAGAGATACTAACGGCTGGTTTGGTTACCGGGGCGAACCGGGCGAGGTAATCGAGTTGAGTGTTGAATCTGATGGCATGATTGACCCTGTAGATCCATCGCTGCAATTTAAGGGGGATGTGTGGGTGGTTATCGATCGCATGAGTTATTCTGCGGCTATTTTGTTTGCCACCACCATTCAGGATAACCAGCTTGGCAAACTCATCGGCGAACCCACCGGTGGCTATGCTAATCAAACCGGTAACCTGACACCGTTTTATTTACCCAATACCCGTTTGCTGATGCTCGCACCCGGCCGTTACATCGTGCGCCCCTCGGGCAACAGAGCAAAGCAGCCGGTAATGCCAGACGTCGAATTAACCGATGAAGCGCTGGCCGATCCGCTGACCTGGTTTAAGACGCATCCTTTACCATCGACATAATTTGCCCCATCGTTGCGATAAGTCACAAGTTGAGTCTGCTAACAGGCTCAACTTTCTTATAAATTTCCGTATACTGGGGAACAGATAAAGTCCAAAAACCTCGTGCAAAACATCTTTATCTGTAATGAAGCCAGCGAAAGACTGGTTCTGACAATCAGGAGTACCCTATGCCTGCCCCGATAAACACATTCAAACAGGCAATCACCGGTGACACAGCACAAATTGGTTTGTGGCTAGGACTGGCGAATAGTTATACCGCAGAATTACTGGCCGGCGCTGGTTTTGACTGGCTGCTAATAGACGCCGAACATTCACCTAATGATCTGCGAACCATTTTGGAACAGTTGCAGGCCATTGCGCCTTATCCTGCGGTACCCATCGTGCGCCCGCCCTGGCCGGATGCCGTGCGTATTAAGCAAATCCTGGATTTAGGCGTACAAACCATTCTGGCGCCCATGGTCGATACGGCCGAACAGGCGGCCGAAGTGGTCGCGGCTACCCGTTATCCGCCAGAGGGGATCCGCGGTGTTGGCAGCCCGCTGGCCCGGGCATCACAATTTAACCGTACTAAGGATTATCTGGAAACCGCTAACGAACAGGTTTGCGTGCTGATCCAGATTGAAACGGTAACCGGTGTGGAGAATCTCGATGCCATTCTTGAGGTCGATGGCGTAGACGGCATTTTTATTGGCCCGGCGGATTTAAGTGCTTCCATGGGCCACCTTGGCGATCCGGGCCACGATGATGTGCAAAAGGTTATCGAGAGCTGCATTGCTAAAATCGTCAGGGCCGGTAAAGCGCCTGGGATTCTGATTGGCGATAAACAACTGGCATCCCGCTACATTGAGCTTGGCGCTATGTTTGTTGGGGTAGGGACCGATACCGGTTTACTCCTCAATGCCTCAGCGGCACTTGCCTGTTGCTTTAAACCATAGTTGACAACTCCGGTTTCGCCAACGGCTAAGCACTCGGTTTATTAACTAAAATACCTGGCCGGCGAGGCGATGTGTACTACTCCTCGCTGGTTGTTTTCAGGGGGAGCATTTGTTGTCGTTGTAGGGCTGCCTGTTGACGCTGGTATTGAAGTCGTTCGCTTATGTTACTTGCAGTCATAGTGTTGTTGATCAGCCAGTAATAATCCAGCCAGCCATCGTCTTCAATATCCGGCAGTGCTTGATCCGCAGCCGGATTAAGTAATGGATAGATCAATAATGGTACGGCATTATCGCCGATTGTCGTCATCAACCGCCGCAGGGCTTTTGATGAGTCATCGGACAATGGGGTTAAAGCCTGCAACGCCGCATAGAAACGGTAATTGTGCACATTCACTTGCGGCGCCGTGTCGGCAATTCGGCTTTGTAAAAAACGAATGGCTGCCTCGCTGTCATCGGCTTGCAGGTAGTTTTGATAAAGCAGCGGCAACAAGCTAAAAATCCGATTGTCGAGAAGGGGCAACTCCAGCATAAGCTGGCGAGCTACATCGGTCGTCTGCTGTGGCTCAGTGAAGCGCTGTAAGCCTTGCCAGAATCTCGCTTGCGGCGTATCACCCAGTAAGCTGGCGGTGTGCCTAAACCATTGCTCAGCCTGCTCTTCATCGCCAATTTCCAGATATAACAGCCCCGTATAGGCCGAGTTGACCTCTGAGGCGGAGTCGATGTCTGCCGACTGCAGCATACTGGTTATCGCTCCGTTTAACTGCCCCTGACGATGGAAAATTTTGGCCTGCCAGACATATGCCCAGGTGTAATTGCTGTCGATACTGATGGCGTTTTGTACCGCTTCGAGTGCCCGTTGGTAATCACTTCGCCAGAAATGCACGATGGCCAGGTTAACGTTGATCCACGGAGATAGCGGATCGAGTTCATAGGCTTGCTGCGCACGGGAAAGCGCAGCATCAAAGCGGTTGCGGGCCAACTCAAGCTCAGAATATATATACAGCGCCGTTGCGTGATTGGGTTGGCGGCCGAGAATGCCATCCAGGATGGTTTGTGCTGAACTGAAATTGCCCGCGGCGGTGTCTATAATCACGCTGGCCAGTAAGGCGTTGGTTTCCTGCGGATTGTTGCGTAATGCCGTAGAGATGGCGGCATCGGCCTTTTGCAGCGCTTCTTCGCGGGGCATAAAAGCATCATGAAAATCATGACGAGCGTACAGGTAAGCCAGCTTGCCGTGGGCGGCAGCAAAATCAGGAGCGAGCGCTACGGCTTGTTGAAAGGCAGCTTCAGATTTATAGATCCACTCGCTGGTTTTTCCGTTCATCAGCCAGTAGTTGCCGCGCAGGTAGTACTGATAAGCTTCAATGTTGTCGGGCGATGATGCCTGGGCAACCTCAGTTTCGCTAGTTTGTGGTAATAATGCTTCATTGAGGCGTCTGGCTATATTTTGCTGAATAGCAAATAAACTGGATGCGGTATTGGTATAACTTTCAGACCAAACTACCCGGTCGGTGTCAGCATCAATCAGGCGAACGGCAATTTTAAATTCTTCATCAATACGTCTGACGCTGCCCTCAACCAGATAACGCACACCTAACGAGCTGGCTACATCCGACAAACTGTTATTATCTGAACTGGTCACCGCCAGGGTAGAGTAGCGCGATGGCACGTCGAGATTCTGGTTCTGGGTGAGCGAGTCAGTGAGTTCCTCGGTAATGCCGTCGGCAAAATACAGGGTGTCATCATCGTTACTCAGTTGTCTGAGGGGTAACACCGCTACCGAAATGCGTTGCTCATCAGCCTGGGTGGTATCGTCTGTTACCGTTTTATTGAGTGTGAACACTACTACCGCCACCAGTACAAACAGCACCGCGGCAACAAACAAGGCTTTTTTGCTAACTACCGGGGCAGGGGATAGCGCTTTTTGCGGTTCAGGTTGTTTTGCTGGCGCTAAGTCTTTTGGCGACTCCATCGCCTCCTGAGCAGGGACATCTGCAACTTCAGCTTCTTTGCTATCTGCCGAAGGGGCAGGCTCTGTTGGTAGCGGTGTGCTCTGCCAGTTAACTTCACCACGTAATCGATAGCCTTTTTTAGGCACGGTCTGGATCAGCCGGCGTTGCTGACTGTCGCCGAGGGCCTGACGTAACTGAGAAATTATCCGGGTTAATGCTTCTTCTACCACCACCCGGCCATTCCAGACATCGCGCAGTAATTCACCACGCTCCACGGTGTCGCCGGCATTGCAGGCAAGCAGATAAAGCACGTGCATGGCTTTCGGTTCTATGCGCCGAATATCCTTGCCTGTTCGGATAGTGTGATCGCCAATATCCACCACGATGGCGTTTATGGTAAAGCATCCTTTGCCTGGTGGGGGATTAAATGACAACCTTAGGTCTCCGAAATTTCATTAGGTTTTATTGTAACTCATTATAAAAAAAGAAATAAATAATCTATTAGTTATTCTTTAGGTTTTAATTTGTTGTTCATCAGGCAGCCTGGTGAATCGTGCTACATACTCAACCGAAATTTAAACAAGTAGTGGCCTTTTGGTTAACAAGCAGTTTCTGCATGTCGACAGAGGATAAGGCTAACAAATAACTGTTCGTTGTGTTGAGGAAAAAACTATGTCTTTCATTAACCGTATCAAAAAGCCGTTGCTCGTTGCTGTATGTTGTTCATTTGCCGGTGGCGCAATGGCGAGCAGCCAGGTTACCGCTGAGTCGTTTCAATTAAAAACCAGCATGCGCGATGTAAATGGTGTGCGTGAAATTGAGCAGGGCGACTTTGCTAAAGGGATTGCCCGTACTAAAGCAACTCTGGCCCGCACCAGTGTAAGTGTAAACCGCTTACCGCTGCTGAATAACCTTTGCGTAGCTTATGTTGCAGTTGGCGACTTAGACAGCGCCAAAGCGCATTGCAACGAAGCTGTTGATGCCAGCAGCAACAACGTATTCGCTCTTAACAACCGTGCGGTAATGCACTGTCTGGCTGATAACACGCCAGCGTGTATTGCTGACTTAACTCTGGCCAATGAAAGAAAAACCAAGCAGCGTATTGTTTCGCAAAACCTGCAGCTGGCCAAACAACGTGATTTGCTGAGCAAAAACTAATTTACAGACGTTCCCTCTGTGAGCTGTAGCCCCTGCCAAAAGGGGCTCTTATCGGGGTGTTGGTAACACGGATTACCGTTTATACCCCACAGGCTGTTTAGTCAGTCTGCAGCCCCGGCTTTGCCGGGGCTTATTTTTTTGTCGGCGAATGTTTTTGCAGCTTACGCTGCAGGCTGCGCCGGTGCATACCTAAGGCTTCTGCCGTTCTGGAAATATTGCCATCGTGTTCGGTGAGGATCCGCTGAATATGTTCCCATTCTGCCTGAGCCGCTGTCAGCGGTTTATGCTCCACCGCTGCGGTTGCAGGTTGTCCCTCGAGTTTACTGATAAGTTCATTAAAGCTGGCAGGCTTGGCCAGATAGTCTGTAGCGCCGCGTTTCATCGCGGTTACTGTGGTGGCTATGCTGGCGTAGCCGGTCATGATGATCAGGTGTTGTGGCTGATAACGGTCTTTTAGCGCACTGATATACTCAAGCCCCAGTTCATCGTCAATCATCATATCCAGTAAAATGGCATAGCAGGGCTGTGCCGGCGCTGCCAGAGCAGAACTTGCCCGGTCAAAAGTGGTGACTGAGTAATTGCCGGTAGCCGTAAAGCGCCGTTCTAATACCGCTGTGAGGCGGGTGTCATCATCAATAATCAGCAGTGGCTTAGTCAACTGTGTCCTCTCCCTTAGCTAAGGGCAGCTCAATGACCGTTGTGACCTGATTGCCGTTTTTCTCCCAGCTAACCTTGCCGCCATATTTTTCAATGGTGACGTTTGACAAGACTGCGCCCACGCCAAACCCGGACTCACTGTGAATAAGCCGGGAGCCCAATAGCTCTTTGGGGAACGCGGTATTGTGACTAACGGGATTGGTTACGGTTAATCGTAACAGCGCGCTGTTAGCGTCTATACTGAAATTTACCGCCTCGCTGGCTGCGGCATCACAGGCATTAATAACAATATTGGCCAGTGCCGGGATCAATGTTCTATCGCCCTGAATACAGCCGTTGTGGGGCATTTGCTGTGGCCAGTTAATTTGCGCCTCCGGTCGCGACAGAATAATCAGGTGGCGAATAGCGCGTATCAGGTTGACCGGTGAAAACTCGCAGGTGCGGGCTTCACGCACATCGTCGGCCACGTCCCGCCAGTTTCTTAGCAGTATTTCTAACTGCGAGTACTGACTTTGCAGTTCTGCCAGTAACGTTAGATCGCGGCTGTCGGCAAGTTCTTCCAGTATGAGTCCCATGGTTTGTACCGGCGTGGCTGCATCATGGGTAAGCTGGGCGGCGGCGGTGCCGATGGCCAGTAACTGCTCGTCTCTGAGCTGGCGTTCCCTAAGCTGCTGGATTGCCGCGGTTTTGGCGCCCAGCTGTAAGCGGAAATAAAAGATCACCGTGGTAACTAGCAAACTGGTTAATATAAAGCTAAGCACCATTCCCTGGGCATGGCTTTGCATCATTGCTGAGTGGTGGCCGCTGGCTGGCACTATAAGCTGCATGGCCTGGCCGAGAATACTGATGGCCAGAACCACAAAACCCGCTTTAAAGGGCAGCAGCATCAGACTTAACACCAGGGGGACCAGCAAAATACTGCTGAAAGGATTGCTGGCGGCTCCGTTCAGGGCAATGGAAAGATTGACCAGGCCAATCTCCAGTAACGCCAGCAGCAGAGTAATGCCTGTGGGAATACGATGTCGGCCGAAAATCAGCAAAAACAACAGCAGTAACATGTCAGCACCTGTTTAAATCATTGCAGGGAGTATACCGGAGTTTTGGAAGCAAGGGTTGACCGGGCGCAACAGAGTAAAAAAAGAAAAGGTGTGGCATTCACTGTCCGCAACAACAAGTGAGCCAAGCTGCCACACCTCTTTTCAAGCCTTTAAAACTGCCACTGAACGCCCGCATAAACGGCGCGCCCCATACCAGGCACCGCAATTCCGTATGGTATTCCGTTGAGAGACATCGTCATTCCCTGACCGGTGTAGGCGCCGCCGGTCGGGTTGAAATAAAATTTATCAAGCAGGTTTTCAACGCCGGCATCGATTCTGAATGACTGCCACTGATGACTCACCTGCAGATTCAATAACCCATAGCCCGCAGTTTGTATTTCATTGCGGATGTCAGAGACTTTTTCTTTGCTGCTTGCCAGCGCCCATTCCAGACTACTGTACCAGCCATCTAATTGGTGCGATAACCTTAAGCTACCCTGGACCGGGATCACCTGATACAAACCTGAGCCGGTATCTTTATTTTCTGCGCTGGTAGCACTCAGGTTGCCATCGAGTTGCCAATGGCCACTCTTGCCGTGACTGATATGCCAGGTTCCACTCACGTCGGTACCATAAATACGGGCCGACTGGTTTGCATAGCGAAGTATGTTAAAGCGCTCCGGCATCCATTGGGTGCCGGCGGCAACGGCATCTATATAATCGGCTATGTAGGTGTAGTAGTTAGTCAGGGTAATTGCGTTTTGCTGCGCATCCTGCCAGGTGATACTTGCCGAAACAGTATGGGCTTGTTCCGGTTCCAGAGCGGCATTGCCC
>JAYZXK010000284.1:0-4962 GCA_036141415.1 Pseudomonadota bacterium | reverse complement strand
GCTTGACGTTACCGATATTTATAAGCAATTCCTGGTTATACGTTTAGGCAAGTAAACGGTTGTTTTCCACCCTGAATATCATTTCTTATTCCAGTGCTAGCTCGCCGCGCTCGTGAAGTTCAGGTGGTGGGCAGTTAAAGCCGGCCAGCAGGTTGCCAGTGATATTGGTGACTCAGCGCATTTTTTGTCGCTTGATGTGGGCACCGAGGCTGCGTGGGCGGCTATTTCCGACCGCGTGCGCGACGATTTTGGCAGACTCGATGTGCTGGTTAATAATGCAGGGATTACCGGCTTTATGAGCCATCCTGGCCCGTTTGATCCTGAGCATTTTGACTTAGACAGCTGGCATGGGGTGCACCGGGTTAATCTGGATGGTGTTGCGCTGGGCTGCAAATACGCCATAGGCTTAATGAAGACCAGTTCAGCGGCCAGTATCGTTAACATCTCCTCCCGGTCTGGCATGGTGGGTATCCCGGCCGCAGCAGCTTACGCATCGAGTAAGGCGGCAGTGCGAAATCATACTAAATCAGTCGCGCTTTACTGCGCCGAAAAAGGCTACCCTATTCGGTGTAATTCCATTCACCCCGGGGCGATCCTAACGCCTATCTGGGAAGCTATGCTCGGTGACGGCGAAGCACGCAAACAAGCCATTGCCGCTATCGCCGCAGACATTCCACTGCAACATATGGGAACGGGGCAGGATGTAGCGTTTGCTGCGGTTTATCTTGCCTGCGATGAGTCAAAATATGTTACCGGCTCAGAGCTGACCATAGACGGGGGGATTCTGGCGGGTTCGTCAGCCCGGCCACCCACCAGTGACAAAAAATAAACTTAAGCTTTTCGCGGTTATAAATAAAAGTGCACAAAAAAATAGATGTGGATCAAAATTTAATCAGTTTGCCCTGCTATACTTTAGTTTGAATAGAGCAAGTCGTGGTGCAATGCCGCTTTCCGCAGGCTGGCCTATTTTTATTTAAATCATATACCCTACATATACTCTTTCGATTGCCGTAGTGCGAAAGACATAGCGACGGAGTTACCTATGACAGTGCATGCAATAAAATCGAAGTTACCTTCGAAGGCAGATAAGGCTCTGATGGTGGAAAAAGGGCATCTTTGGCTTCACTGCTTTAGAACCTGCAGAAGTTGTAAGTCTTTATCTAAGAATTTAACCCAGTATGAATTTTGTGATGGCAGTTCACTGATCCTCGATTCCAGCGCCGATTTCCCTGCGCCGGTGGCCCCTGAGTTAGTGATCCCCAAACTACGCTATAGTGGTATGAGCAGTCATTAAAGCGTTTAGTTATAATTTATTTTTTATTTCAAGGCATTACTTAGACTGTAATGCCTTGTTTATTTGGCCAACCGATAGTTCCGCCTTTGACTGTTGCGATTGTAAACTATCCCATCAGCTTGTACCGCAACATCTTAATATCATAAAATTTACGCTATAATTACTTCTAATAATGAATATAATTGCTATTGGGCACGGATAGCTCATACTTTAGTTGAGTATATGCGGTTAAGTTTATGTATCTGGAGTCGCCCGTGAACCTGTCTATTAAGCAAAAGTTGTTGCTCATTTCTATTGTGCCTGTGCTGATCCTGGGAGGCGTGATGACCTTCTTTTCCATTTATCAGGTAAATCAGCAGGCTGAAGAGCGTTTATCAAGCAGCCGTCAGGTAATGATTAACGATCGTGAGAAAGAAGTAAAAGCGTTACTCGAAATGGCCGTGAGTCTGGTAAAACCGATTTATGAGAAAGGGGGAAGCGTAGAGGAGGCAACTTTACTGTTAAGACAGTTTAAGTATGGTGAATCCGGCTACATCTTTGGTTATACCGATCGTGGTATCAGAGTATTAAATGGTCAAAGTCTCGAGCGGCTAGGAGACAGCTTCTGGGATCTGCAGGACAGTAACGGCGTTTATCTGATAAGAGAACTGGTGGCCGCGGGTAAGAAGAATGGTCTGGCTAGCGGAAATCACTATGTTACTTATCACTTCCCCAAGCCTGGCGAGCGTGAACCCCATCCCAAGTTATCTTATTCTGCATACTTTCCCGATTGGCAATTAATGATTGGTACCGGCTTTTATATTGACGAAGTTGAGCGTGAACTGGCAGTTATAGAAGAAGAGGTGTACAGCAGCCGTAGTCATCTGGTCAGTCTGCTTATAATAAGTTGTATTGTTCTCTGTGCCATTACGTTTCTGATTGGTTTAATGGTGCGTCGAAGCATTACCCGGCCACTGGATGAAGTAAACTCGTCTATTAAGAAACTGGCACAGGGCAATGGTGATCTTACCCGCAAGGTGGTGGTTGATGACCAGTTTGAAATGGGAGAACTGGCTGACAATGTTAATCAGTTGCTGGCCAATTTGCATCAGATGATGTGCATGATAAGGGACGTGACTAAAGACATTGAACAGGAAACCACGCATCTGGACGGGCGCGCGTCAGACCTTAACGTTATTGCCGAAGAGCAGCAGAGTAATACCGATCAGATAGCTACGGCGGTGACCGAGCTTTCCCACTCATCGCAAAATGTTACCCAGCATGCCTCGGCTGCGGCAGAGGCAGCGCAGCAGGCTGAGCAGCAGAGTGAGCTGGCCGATAAAACGGTGGATGAAACTGTTAGCAGTATGAGCGAACTGGCCGAAGAGATCAGTCGTGCCAGCCATGTAGTGCAACGGGTGGGCGGTGATGTAGACGGTATTGTTAATTTATTGCATGTTATTGAAAACATTGCGGCGCAAACCAACCTTCTGGCCCTGAATGCGGCCATCGAGGCGGCTCGGGCCGGGGAGCAGGGACGGGGCTTCGCAGTGGTTGCCGATGAAGTGCGCAGCCTGGCCAGTAAAACTCAGGACAGCACTGAGCAGATTCAGGACATGATTCAACGATTGCAAAGTGGCTCGCAATCAGCCCTTGAAACCATGCAAAGTAGTCTGGATAAAAGTCAGGAAACCCAGCAACGGGTGGAGGCCACACGCGAAGCTCTGTTGGCCATTATTACGGCCACTCAAACTATTAACCAGATGAATGCCGAAATCGCAGCGGCGGCCCAGGAACAAAGTGCAGTGTCTGCCGATATCAGTGTACGGGTTAACGAGGTGAATGAGCATACCGGCCAGCTGGCACAGGCCTCTGCCGATAACAAATTGGTGTGTAAAGTCCTTAATGACAAAACCGATCGGCTGGAAAAACTGGTGGGCCAGTTCAGGCTCTGACGGATGGTGCTACATTCCTGTTGCGGTGTTTGGCCAGTTTGCAGATGCAAGCTGGCCGTGATTTCGCTACTATGACCTAGACGCAAATCATCATAATAACAACAGGACGACAATGAAGAATCTCGCATGGTTACTTACCACCATTCCTTTATTCACCGCTTGTTCACCGGCGCCTGAAACCGATAGTTCAGTGCCCGCGGCTGAAGCAACCGCTGCTGATAAAAACGGTATTCAAGCCGGGGTGGATTACCACTCCTTTTCTAATCCTGCTGAAGTCACCGTGACTCATCTGGATTTGGATCTCACGGCTGACTTTGCTGCCAGCGTATTAAGCGGCAGTGCCACGCTGACTTATCAGAAACAGACTGCTCAGGCAGATACGCTGATTGTGGATACCCGTGATCTTAGCATTCAGAGCGTGACCGCCAACGGTGAAACGCTGAATTACCAGCTACAGCCTGCCGATCCGGAGCTGGGCGCAGCACTGGAAATAGACCTGCCGGAGCAGGGTAATAAGGTGACTATCGAATATGCTACCTCGCCACAGGCATCAGGTGTGCAGTGGCTTACGCCGTCACAGACAGCCGGCAAAGAGCACCCGTTTTTGTTTACTCAGGCCCAGGCAGTCCACGCCCGTAGCTTTATTCCGTTACAGGACTCGCCACAGGTACGGGTGACTTACAATGCCACCATTCACACGCCCGAGGCGCTACTGGCCGTAATGAGCGCGGCTAACGATCCCGACACCGAGCGTGACGGCGAGTACGATTTCACCATGCCGCAGCCGGTACCGTCTTATCTGATTGCACTGGCCATTGGTGATTTGCAGTTTAAACCTATGGGTGAGCGCACCGGGGTTTACGCTGAACCGGCATTACTGGACGCCGCGGCAGAAGAATTTGCCGATACCGAAAGTATGCTGGAAGCTACCGAAGAAACCTACGGCCCTTATGGCTGGGACCGCTACGATCTGCTGATCCTGCCGCCCTCATTTCCTTTCGGCGGGATGGAAAATCCACGTTTGTCGTTTATTACGCCAACCGTGATTGCCGGTGATAAAAGTCTGGTATCACTGATTGCCCATGAACTGGCTCACAGCTGGTCAGGGAACACAGTTACCAATGCAACCTGGCGCGACCTGTGGCTGAACGAAGGTTTCACCACCTATCTGACCTACCGCATTATGGAAATGATCTATGGCCACGACCGTTACCGTATGGAAGCCGTGTTGGGCTATCAGGATTTGCAGGAAGATATCGCTGCATTGCCAGCGAATGATCAGATCCTGGCGATTGATTTACGCGGCCGTAATCCGGACGACGTGTTCTCAGATATTCCCTATGAAAAAGGTGCGCTGTTTTTACGCGAGCTGGAACAAAAGGTCGGGCGTGAAAACTTCGATCAGTTCCTGTTGAATTACTTTAAGCACTTTGCCTTTAAGAGTATCACTACCGATGAGTTTATCGCTTATCTCAACGATACACTGCTAGCCGAGTACCCGGATAAACTCGACAGCGAGCGAATTGAACAGTGGATCTTCAAGCCGGGCATTCCGGCCGATGCGCCAATGCCAACCTCAGATGCTTTCTCGATTGTCGATCAGGCTCGTCAGGACTGGTTGTCGGGCGAAAAATCGGCTACCAGCATTGATACTGCGAAGTGGACTGTTCATCAGTGGCTGTACTTCTTAAATAACATGCCTGAAGAGTTGTCTGATGAGCAACTCGCAGAACT
>JAYZXK010000283.1:0-2684 GCA_036141415.1 Pseudomonadota bacterium | reverse complement strand
TTGCAGGGCTGTGCCTTCACGGATAGCCAGCACGGGTGTTTCCGGATTAAGGCGAGTGAACTCAAACAACCGATCATCCCGGGTTTCGCCGTTATGTCCGGGCGGCTGATAATCGGTATAGTGCGGATTTAACTGGCAGTGCACAACATTAAGCGCAGCAAAAGACGGCGGTTCGATAATCGGCATATCATTGGTCGTGCGGATACTGTTGCCGCAAATATTACTGCCTGCGCTCCAGCCGATGTAAGGCATGCCCTGGCTTATCTGGCGCTGCAAGGGCTCTATCAGTGACTGCTTATACAGCTCATTGAGTAAGTTAAAGGTGTTACCACCACCAACCAGAACCGCTTTAGCTGAGGCGATTGCTTCCTGTGGATCGTTGCAGGTATGGATACCGGTAATGTTGAGTTGTGGAAGGGCCTCGCGGACTTTTACTACATAGTCATCCCAGCCCAGCGTTACCCCGGCAAAAGGAATGAACAGGACGTCCTGCTCTTCGCCCAGGTGGTGTGAAATCATCTCGCGGGCATGGGCCAGATACTCTTCGTCGCCCATTCGGGAACTGGATAGCATTAGCACGTGTGGATTAGTTTCTGTCGGCATTCATCTTTCTCTTTGTTTTTTTCGTGGGTTTTAGCATAGTGTTCAACGCTAATGATAAGTACAATACCACGCTCGAACCGGTGGGGTAAGTCGCATTGCCAGCAGGCCGGGAAAGTTGCAGGCTAAGAATACTGACGTAAAGATAGGAATTACCATGACATCACCCAAAGCTGTTTTATTTGTCTGTCTTGGCAATATTTGCCGCTCGCCCACGGCTGAAGCGGTTTTCCGCCACAAGGCTGATGAGGCAGGACTGAAACTGACCATTGATTCAGCCGGTACTCATGGTTATCACATTGGTAGCGCGCCAGACAAACGCTCGCAAGCCGCCGGAAAGGAGCGTGGCTACAGTTTTAAAGGATTGAAGTGTCGTCGGGTGAGTGACACCGATTTTGAAACTTTCGATCTGATCCTCGCAATGGACCAGAGTAATCTTGAGACCCTGCGTGAAATGAGCGACCCGGAACATCATCATAAAATTCGCCTGATGTTAGATTTTGCCGGTTATGAGAATGAAGAAGTACCGGATCCGTATTATGGCGGCAAGAAAGGCTTTGAGCTGGTGCTTGGCTTAATTGAGGAAGCTTCAGACGGCTTAATCAGGGCGCTCAGAAATTAATGTCGGCTCCTGCTTCCAGATGGACTGTTGGTGCACTGGGATTGGTTTTGCTATTGTGCTTTTCGGCACTGCTGGCCAGCGTCTGGTGGCAGGCGGACACTACCGCCGAGACACGCTGGTACATTCTGGTTAATTTACAATTGCCTCTGGCAATCACGGCCACCGTGGTGGGCGCGGCACTTTGTGTGAGTGGTGCTGCCTTGCAGGTGGTGTTACGTAATCCATTGGCCGATCCGGGGATTATTGGCATTGCCAGTGGCGCCAGTCTGATGGCGGCATTAGTGCTGATCCTGATGCCACAGTGGATGGTCAGTACCCTGCATTACAGCATGCCTCTGGCCTGTTTTGCCGGTGCGTTGCTATCGACAGGTGTTATTTATCGGCTCTCTGTTCGTCTGCGGGGGCTGAATACTGCGGTGATCCTGGCCGGTATCGCAATTACCACGTTAACCAGCGCGGTGATGGGCTGGCTTTATTTGTTCGCCGATGCGCAGTCGATGCGTAACCTGACTTTCTGGGTGATGGGCAGTCTGCATCAGGCCGATGGCTGGATCCTCCTGTGGAGCGCGCCGCTGATAGCTGGCAGTTGCTTGCTCATTATCTCAAAAGGGAAGACCCTGAATTATCTCTATAACGGCGAGCTAACGGCTCGTAGTGCAGGCATCGATCCTGCTCACGAAAGTAAGCTTATTCTTATTGCTTGCGCCCTGGCGGTGGGCGCAGCGGTTGCCATTGCCGGGTCTATAGCCTTTCTAGGGTTGCTGGTGCCTCATTATGTGCGCCTGCTAATGGGGTTCGATAACCGGGTGGTTTTACCGGCCAGTGCTTTGTGCGGCGGAGTAATGCTATTGCTGGTGGCGTTATTCTCGGATTTGTTGCCCTATGCTTCGTTGCCGGTTTCTATGGTTACCGCCTCACTTGGCGGCCCGTTACTGCTCTATGCATTACTTAAAGGGCAGTTTAAATGAATCTGCCGATTAAGCTTGAAAACATCTCCCTTGACCAGCGCCTGGACAATATCTCTGTCACGATAATGCAACCGGGTATTACCTGTCTGTTAGGGGCCAATGGGGCGGGGAAATCAACCCTGCTGTTGGTAATGGCTGGCTTGCTTAAACCAGATCATGGGGACATATTCTGGGGGCAAACCGATGTGTATATGACGCCGCTGTCAGTGTTATCCGTACATCGTTGTTTTGTTGCCCAGCAGCACAGTATTCAGTTTGAACTGACCGGTCGCGAATGTCTTCATTTTTTAAGTCCTTGCCAAAGCAGGGATATTCCCGGCGAGTTGATCCGTAAACTGGATATTGCTGATTTGCTGGATAAACCGGTTAGCCGCATGTCCGGTGGAGAGTTGCAACGTATCATGATCAGCCGCGCGCTGTTACAGGTGTGGCCAGCCATTAAGTCCGGTAATGCTATTATAGTACTGGATGAGCCACTCCAGGGAGTGGATATC
>JAYZXK010000282.1:0-7292 GCA_036141415.1 Pseudomonadota bacterium | reverse complement strand
TTAACCGCTACCTCTACGCTGTTGGCCAAAGGCCTGATCATCAGCCTTTATACCAGCAATGAGGCGGTATTTGCCATTTCATCGCAACTGTTAATTTACGCAGCGCTGTTCCAGTTTTCCGATGCTATTCAGGTGATTTCTGCCAACGCTTTGCGAGGCTACAAAGACACAACAGCCATGTTCTATATTACCTTTTGTGCCTACTGGCTGATTGGGCTGCCCATTGGCGTGATTTTAGGTCGCACAGACTGGCTCAGCAGCGAACCCATGGCAGCCGATGGCTTCTGGATAGGTATTATTGCCGGCTTGACCAGTGCCGCTATTATGCTCGGCTACCGCCTGTACATTGTGCAAAAAAGACTCGAATCCGCCCCGGCTTGAGTTGAAACGGGGTGTCATTGGGCTAACCTGAATTGCACGACAGATATTAATACGTAATCATTAATGCAGATTCACACGGGAGTGGTGTATGGAAGATCTTTTCCTGCTGCGGTATTTTCTGGCAGGCTTTTTTACGTTTGTTGCTGTGTTTTACACCGCACTCATCCTTTATAAAAAGCGCTCTCACCAGCCCGTTGTTACCATGGGCCCCACTTACAGCTGCCATTGGTGGAATCACCTGGCATTCAGGGTCTTTCGCGCCACCATCTGGCTGGTATCCGTGGTGATTGCCTTCCATCCGGCGGCGTTTGAGTACTTACTGCCTTTCGAATGGCTGCTCATAGTGCCATTGCAATGGTCTGGGGCTGGCTTTTTGCTGGTTGGTTTTGCACTTGCCGTGGGCGCCAATTTCTCACTGGGTAAGCAATGGCGCAGTGGCATTGTTAACCATCACGACCATGCCCTGATAGAGCACGGATTGTATAGCATCAGCCGTAATCCTGGCTATATCGGCGTTGCCATTGCTCAGGTTGGCTTTTTTATGGCTTTACCGAGCCTGTTTAGCTTGATTTGCCTGCTGGTTGGACTGGCAGCGCTGCGCAAGCAAACTCATTTGGAGGAAGATTTTTTAAATGCCCGCTACCAAGACCGTTATCTGGCTTACCAACAGCTGGTACCGCGCTGGTTATAAGTTATGATCGATTTTATCCCGGTTCTTATCTACTTTTTTGCGGTTATCGATCCCATCGGTACCCTACCGGTATTTATTGCAGCCACCAAACAGCATACCGTAAAGCAGCGTCGGTTAATTGCGCTCATGGCGTTCCTTACCTCCAGCATTATTCTGTTGTTTTTTATTGTCGCTGGCGAAATCATTTTAACCGCCATGCATATACCGTTAGCGGCATTTCAGATAGCTGGCGGTATTGTGCTGTTTATTTTTGCGCTAACCATGATTTTTGGCGAAAGCAAACCTGAACAAGAAATTAAAATGGCGGCCACCATTCGTGAAACAGCGGTTTTCCCCATTGCTGTGCCGTCGATTGCCAGTCCTGGAGCCATGTTAGCGGCGGTGCTGCTCACCAAAAATAATGTGTATACGCTGTGGGAACAGGCTCAGACAGCCGCCATGATGATGATTATATTGTTGATTACGCTGGTACTTATGCTGGCATCGTCGATTATTATCCGGCTTATTGGCAGCGCCGGTGCCAGTATCATCAGCCGTGTGATGGGATTTATTCTGGCCTCATTGGCTACCACCAATATTCTGGCCGGGATCAGTGATTACTTTGGTTTGAGTGTAGCCGCTGTAAGTTAGTGATAGCGATGATGACCGTGGCGGTCGAGGTGGTGATGCGCCGCTTCGTGCTCTGCCCGGGATTTGTGATCGGGTTCAGCGTCTGGCTTAGCTGGCTCCGCAGGCCCTTCGGGATAACGAGCCCGGCGCCATAAATCACCAATCAGCGGATCCTCCCTATCTGGCTCTTCATCCTGCCACTGATAGTGTTTTTCGGCCAGTTTAGGATCCTGGCGCCAGAAAATCAGCGCTGCCACTACGCCACCTAACGCCCCAAAGAAATGGGCTTCGTAAGAAATGCCGGGATCGCGCGGGAAAATCGACATGATCATACCGCCGTACATAAAAAAGGCGATCATCATCAGTGCTACCGAGCGCTTGTCTTTGCGTAGCAAACTCACGGTAAATAAAAAGAAAAATAAGCCATGACTAACACCACTGGCGCCTAAATGCACTGACTCCCGGCCAAACAGCCACACGCCGATGCCAGAACCCAACCAGGCAAATATCAGTACTTTTAAACGGGAATTCGGGTAGCCGTAGCGCAGCATAGCGCCCAGTACAATAAGCGGCAGGGTGTTATTAAACAGATGCTCATAAGAGCCATGCACCAGCGCTGAAGTAACTACCCCGTACATCCGGCTCCAGTCCTGGGGGATCACGCCCAGCAAATTTAACGGCAGATCAAACAGCACGCCTGCCGACTGGATTACCCAGAGCAGCGCAACGGCTATCACCACCGGCAGGATGGCAGAGCTTAATGCATAGTTTGATTTGGCTTGATTCATTACCCAGATATAGGGCTGGGTTCAGATAAATCAATCGAGCTTACGCCAATCAGCCGGATAATCGATGTCAGTCAGCGCGTTAACCCGTTGGGTCTGAATGCTGCCGGGAGACACTAACGCCAGTTTTCTGAGGTACTTACCGGCACCGCTATCGCCTTGTAGCTGGTTTAGTACAGTCAGTGATTGGGGGGGAAATATAACTGGCGGGCCAATGATCCCCTGGCAGTTTGTAGCCGTGATAACCGGATTGCTGGCATAATCTGTTATCAGTGAGCTTATTAATGTTGCACTGATCCCTGCCTGATCGCCAAGACCAATCATTAGTCCGTCGTAACCCGTTAAATCAAGCGCTGCTGCCGCACGCACACTGGCAGCCATGCCTTCTTGCCAGTCGTCAACATAATGGTGGGTAACGCCGGTGGGCAGCGTTTCACACATAGCGTTGTGCCAATAGCCGGTAAGCACTGTGATGTCGGTGATGCCTGCTTTTTGATATTCGCTGATGACATGGTGAAGCAGTGGTTGCTGACTGCCCGGATGCACTGCGAGTAACTTGTTGTCGCCATAACGGCGGGCACAGCCCGCAGCTAACAGTGCCAGTCGCAGGGTCATGCTTGCTCCGGATTGGCTGACTCCGGCGCGTGATGTTCGCTGATTAACTGTGGGATTGGTACAGCACCAGGCGGACGATACAACACCAGGGTTTCAGCAATTTTATCCTGTATAGTTTGCCGGTTAGGATCCCAGAATATCTGTAAAAATCCCAGTAAACCGGTGGCGATGCCGGCGGTATACCCACCATAGCGGCCAAAGCTTTCAAATAAATTCAGCGGGCTGCCATCAAGCTTTACAACTTTGATGCGCATGACGCGCTTGCCAATGGTATGGCCGCGCCACCACGCAGTGAGTACACTGTAATACAACGCTGCCCAACCAAAACCGAGGCCAAGATCTTTAATAATGCCATCTACCCAACTGATCAGGCTGTTGGTTTTCTCGGTGTCGTTATCTTTTCCAAGGCCAAGTTTTAACACCGGTTCGTCTACTGGCTCAGCCAGCTTCTCAGGCGTTGGCGAAGTTTCAGTCTGGTCGGGGTCTATTACACCCATTGATCCTGCGCTCAGCCCTGCCCTGATGGCCGCCTGCACTTCGTCGTTTACCGTTTCACTGCCAGCATTGGAAGCCTTGCTCTGAGTAAACTCGGCCACAAACAGCTCGCGTAACTGGCTTTGCTGCGCTTCTGTGAGATCCTTATCGGCTATAAACCCATCAAACACGGCGGTAGCCTCTTGCTCGCTATCGCCGGTGGTGCCGTAAGCCTCACCAAAGCCTGCGGCGACTTCGCTGTAACAGCTAAACTCGCCCTCACAGCTTTGCCAGGCATATTTTTGTGCCACTCTGAGGCCGGTAGACACCAGTGCCGAATCGCGGGAGAGCTCCTTAATGGGCGGTGCTGAGTTATAAGACTCAACAATCACATAGGTCACAAAAAACAATAAGCAAGCCGCGCTCAGGCGCAGCATCTTGCGCGCAAAACCGCGTTTTTTCTCGCCTTCTGCAAGGTGTTTACCGGCCCGGAAAAACGTAATCGCAACAAAAAAGGCCAGTACCAGCGCGTGAGCTGTACTTAACAACACCACAAGTCCGGCATCTATGCACTGGGCAATCAAACGTCGCATGGGCGATGCCAGCGGCTGACCGAGCAGTTCATCGGCCACACCAAAGGCATAGGGTGTAACAATTTCGCGGGTTTCCTTAGCGCTTAACGCCTCCGGCGCTTCGCTTTGCTGTTTGCTGTGGTCAGGTAATTGCTCTGATGCTTCGACTGTCATGTCACGATTTCCCTGTTATTGTTCTTCTATTTATACTCTTATTGCCTCGTTAGGCAAAATTCAAATTGTTATTTTTTTTGTAATGCCGAAATACCGTCAGATAAGCCCTCTAAGGTTAACGGAAACATCTTGTCTGCCATTAATTCTTTAATCAGCGCCACCGACTGATAATACTCCCAGTATTGTTTTGGCTGCGGATTGAGCCAGATGCAATGACTAAAATGACTGGTGATCCGGTTTAACCAGGTCGCTCCCGGCTCTTCATTCCAGTGTTCTACGCTGCCGCCGGGGTAAGCAGTTTCGTAAGGCCCCATAGTGGCATCACCAACAAATATCACCTTACAATCCGGGCCGTATTTGTGAATGACATCCCACACATCCATGCGCTCATTATCGCGCCGGGCGTTATCTTTCCACACTGACTCATACACACAGTTATGAAAATAGTAGTAATCGAGGTATTTAAACTCAGCGTGAACGGCCGAGAAAAGCTCCTCGACGCCTTTGATGTGACTGTCCATGGAACCGCCGATATCAAAGAACATTAGCACCTTAACAGCATTGTGCCGTTCCGGGCGCATATGAATATCGAGAAGGCCTCCCTGCTTTGCCGTGTTGGAAATGGTGGAGGATATGTCTAATTCCTCGCTGGCTGCGCCACGGGCGAACTGGCGTAACTTGCGAAGTGCCATTTTAAGGTTACGCGTACCCAGTTCCGCATTGCCATCGAGATTCTTAAATTCCCTTTTATCCCAGACCTTTACGGCTGAAAAGCGGCGATTTCCTTCTTGCCCGATACGCACGCCCTCCGGGTTATCGCCATAGGCTCCAAACGGGCTGGTTCCACCGGTGCCAACCCATTTATTGCCACCGGCGTGGCGTTTTTTCTGTTCGTCGAGCCGCTCGCGAAGCTTCTTCATCAGCTCATCGAGGCCGCCTTCCTGGCGTAGCTTTTCGCGCTCTTCGGCTGATAAACGTTTTTCAAATTCCTTGCGCAGCCATTCTTCATCGATGGTATCACCAAACAAATCGATGGCTTCCACCCCTTCAAAATAACTGGCAAATGCGCGGTCGTACTTGTCGAACTGGGACTCATCCTTAACCAGCGTAATACGCGCCAGATGATAAAAGGCCGCCACATCGGCAAAGATAACCTGTTGCTCCAGTGCCCGGATTAAATCCAACAGCTCGCGCAGGCTGGTTTTAACCCCGAAGCGTCTGAGCGTAAAGAAAAAATCAACCAGCATTAGCGACGTGCCATAAAGACTAGTTTTTCGAACAGGTGAATATCCTGTTCGTTTTTAAGCAAAGCGCCATACAACGGCGGAATACTGGTTTTACCCTCTTTATCCTGTAGCGCCTCTGGCGGAATATCTTCGGCCACCAGCAATTTCAGCCAGTCAATCAACTCTGAGGTAGAGGGCTTTTTCTTAAGACCAGGAATATCCCGCAGTTTAAAGAATGACGTTAACGCTTCCTCTAACAGGCGTGATTTAATTTTAGGAAAATGCACATCCACAATCTGGCGCATTTCATCTGGGGTTGGAAACTTAATGTAATGGAAGAAACAGCGCCGTAGAAACGCGTCGGGCAGTTCTTTTTCGTTATTGGAGGTAATCACCACAATGGGCCGGATATCCGCTTTAATGCGCTGCTGGGTTTCGTATACGTAGAATTCCATCTTATCCAGCTCAAGCAACAGATCGTTAGGAAACTCAATATCAGCTTTATCTATTTCGTCAATCAGCAACACCGGGCGTTTTTCGGCCTCAAAAGCCTCCCATAGTTTACCTTTAACAATGTAATTGCTGATGTCGTGCACCCTGTCATCGCCTAACTGCGAGTCACGCAGGCGCGACACCGCATCATATTCGTACAGGCCCTGCTGTGCTTTGGTGGTAGATTTGATGTGCCACTGAATTAAATCGGTGCCCAAACTGGCCGCCAGTTCCTCGGCCAGCAAGGTTTTGCCCGTTCCCGGCTCGCCTTTGATTAACAGGGGTCGTTCGAGGGTGATCGCTGCATTTACTGCCAGTTGCAGGTCAGCGCTGGCGATATAACTGTCGGTGCCTTGAAATGCCATTAGGATCCTTATTTCGTTTAACCATTAAAATAACCATATCATATAGCAAAAATCACTTTGCATTTTATGACTTAATAACAATGATATAAGGGTAACCATATAAGCTCCACCAATAATCTCCGTGAGATTTGTCAGCCTGAACATTAAGCGCGCTGGAGCCCAGACAAACAAAAGGAATAACCATGCAAGTATTTGACGATAATTCACTGGCCATTGGTAATACGCCACTCGTGAAGCTTAAGCGCGTGACTGGCGGTAACGTATACGCAAAAATTGAATCCCGTAACCCAAGTTTCTCGGTTAAGTGCCGTATTGGCGCTAACATGATCTGGGATGCCGAAAAACGCGGTGTACTTACCGAAGGCAAAGAAATTGTTGAGCCAACCAGTGGTAACACCGGTATTGCGCTGGCATTTGTAGCCGCGGCCCGTGGTTATAAAATTACCCTGACCATGCCTTCAAGCATGAGCCTTGAGCGTCGTAAGCTGCTTAAAGCGCTGGGTGCTAACCTGGTACTCACCGAAGCGCCTAAAGGCATGAAAGGCGCAGTAGCTGCCGCGCAGGAAATTGTTGATTCCAACCCGGATAAGTACGTGTTACTGCAACAGTTTGAAAACCCGGCCAACCCGGAAATTCACGAAAAAACCACTGGCCCGGAAATCTGGGAAGCCACCGACGGTAAAGTTGATGCGTTTGTAGCAGGTGTAGGTACCGGCGGTACCATTACCGGTGTTAGCCGTTACATCAAGAACACTCAGGGTAAAGCAATTACCTCGGTAGCGGTGGAACCAACTGATTCACCGGTTATCACGCAGGCGAAAGCTGGTGAAGAACTGACGCCGGGACCACACAAAATTCAGGGTATCGGAGCTGGCTTTATCCCGGGTAACCTCGACCTTGATTTGGTA